>JAVCCT010000012.1 GCA_030765325.1 Candidatus Stygibacter frigidus
AGTATTCACTATTAATGACCAGCAAGGCAGAGCAATTGCCACAGCTATCCTGAACGTAATTGTGAACCCGGTAAATGATGCTCCGACTCTTGATTTGCCAGAATATATCAGCTTTAATGAAGATGAAGAATTGAGCTTTGATATAAGTTCTTATGCAGCAGATATTGAATTAGATGAACTGAATATTGCCAGTGTGGAATACGATCAGGAAAATTTGTATAGCAGCTATGCTGGATTGATAATCGATTTCAGTGCTGCAGGAAACTGGTTTGGTATCACAGAAGTAACGGTTACAATCACTGATAATGTTGACAGTGCAATAGCTTCAGACGTGATCACAGTAGAAGTGCTGCCAGTGAATGATGTTCCCGAAATTAACCTTGATCCAAGTATTACCTTTGATGAAGATACTGAGTTGGATATAGATTTTGCACCATTTATCTATGATGTAGATATGGATGAACTGGTTTTGACAGTTTCTGAAGGAGTAAATGTTCATGCAGCTATCGTGGATTATATGGTAACATTTAGTGCTAATGTGAACTGGAATGGTGAAGAAGAACTGATATTTACTATCAATGATCAGCAGGGAAGAGCAACCGCGATGGATACATTGAATGTGATAGTTAATCCGGTAAATGATCCACCAGTAATCACAGAATTTCTGCCTGAAGTAACTCAGTTCAATTTCACTGATACTACCAGTGTAGATTTTGGTATAAGTATTCTTGATATTGATGAAGATACTGAGATCACCTGGTATCAGAATGATGGATTGATGCCTTGGCTCAATAATACTCTGGAATTTCCGATCACTTTTGATCGTAATGGAGATTTCGTTATTAAAGTTCAGGTAGCAGATGCGGATTACATGGTAGAAACAAGCTGGACAGTCAACGTATGGATGGGTCCAAACTGGGAACCAGTAGTATATCCTTCCAGCACAACAGCCTATACCCGCATAACTATTGATGGATTGCCGGCGAGTGAGCTTGATATGGTAGGTGCCTTTGTAGAAGGAGAATTGCGAGGCTGGAGCTATCCTTATTATTCAGAAGAAGATAACACTACTTATGCTTCAATTCTGGTAAATGGAGTAGAAATAGAAGAAATTGACTTCATTATGTATGATTACTCTGTTAATGAATATTATAATCTTTATGAAACCTTCACTACTAATCCTGGTGGAGTAATTGGAGCACCTCCGGACTATGTAAACCTTGCCTTTGGTAGTGGTGACGGGCCTAACTGGACACCAGTAATCTACACGAACAGCACTATTGTATATGGTATTGTTCAGATAGAAGGATATCCAGCCGAAGAGGGAGACAGAGTAGGTTCATTTGTGGGACCAGAATGTCGGGCAGTATCTGATGTGGTTATTGGTGAAGATAATACTGCTTATGTAACGCTTTTAGTGCAAGGTGTAACTGCTCAGATAGCTCATTTCGAAATTTGGGATTCAAGCGAAGATGTTATCCTCTCTGTTCCAATGACGATTACTACTAATCCTGGCGGAGAAATTGGTTACCAAGATCCGATAATCATTAATGCCACTCAAAGTTCAACCATCACTCAGATACTCAATTTTCAAACTGGCTGGAACTTGATCTCACTTAACATATATCCTTCCAGTTACCAGATCGTTGACATTTTTGCAGATCTGATTGATAATAATGAACTTATCAAAGTCAAAAACATATTCTATAGCTATGATCCAGATCTGTTACCGGTTTACAATACTTTGACTGAAATAGATGATGGTGCAGCTTATTATGTGAAAGTTACTAATAATACTTCTCTTTCTTTGGAGGGAATGCCAGTAAATGTATTGGATACTCAAATTACCTTGAATGCTGGTTGGAACTTGACTGGTTACCTGCCACAGAATTCTCAGGATTTAGAAGATGCTTTGTTCACTATCATTGATCAGCTTCTTAAGATCAAGGATTCATTTGGTAGTTACGATCCAAGCCTTCCCCCTGAATTTAATACACTCACCACGATGACTCCAGGTTCTGGTTACTGGATTAAAATGTTCTCAGCAGCTACTCTGATCTATCCTGATGGATTGCGTGCAACTCCACAGTCGATAGCTCCTGTATGCCCAATCTGGGAACCTGTAATTTACACCAATAGCACAATTGCTTATGGTCATGCATCTCTAGAAGGTTTACCAGCAGAAGGCTTTATTGGAGCATTCGCCGGTGATGAATGTAGAGCAGTGTCTGCCATCGATAATGGAATTATCTCCCTGGTAGTTAATGGTTCAGAAAATGAAGAAATCAGCTTCAAGCTCTATCAGGATGGCGTTGTGTATTCAAGTGATCAAGTAGTAACCACAAATCCTGGAAATGATGTTTCTGATATCGTGATCTATTTTGATCATAATGATGCACCTCTGGTTACAGGATTAGCTAATATTTATCCTAATCCATTTAATCCACAAACCACGATCAACTATGATATTTCTGAAGCTGGAAATGTGAATGTGGTTGTTTATAATATCAGAGGACAAAAAGTGGAAACACTTGTTAATGATCACCAGGAAGCTGGTAATTACAAGCTGGTTTGGAATGCCAATCAGCAGGCAAGTGGTGTATAC
>JAVCCT010000143.1 GCA_030765325.1 Candidatus Stygibacter frigidus
ACCTCGGCTTCCGCTTAGCCTGCAGCTCAAAGAAGATGGAATTCTGTTTTGAACAGGTTAATATCCTGTCCCTTAGGGGCGAAGATAATGAGAACAATGCCTGGTTAGTAGGTAAAATCTCGAAAGCCAGGTATTATTATTGACTAAATTTATGATTATATTGTTAATTGAATTCATTAGATGATATTTCTGGCATGCTTTAAGATTTGGGTTAGAGATACTTGAATATTGTCTGAATAAGGATAATCAAGAAAAATCTTCTGAATCAGGATTAACAGGATTTGGGATATTTACAGGATTAATGTGGGGGTTATTGAGTTAAGATATCGTACTCGATAGATTGACTTAAGAGAAGCGGGGGTGGTGTGGGACGTTAGTCGTTCTTAAGTCGATCTGATGAGTACATCATCTCAACTCAATAACTTAGTGGGGGTTATTGAGTTAAGATATTGTACTCGGTAGATTGACTTAAGAAGTAGGGGGGGGTGTGGAACGTTAGTCGTTCTTAAGTCGATTTGATGTGTACATCATCTCAACTCAATAACTTAGTTTGGGGATATTTTCAGGATTAAGAGAAGAAGTTAAGGGTAGGTGAGGAAAATTAAATTTAAGATAGAAGCTGGATTGGTTGCAGATAATAAGTGATACTGGTCGTGAGAAGTTTATCATGAGTTTTCTTAGCGAAGCCCGGGTAACTTAGATAGATGAATGTGAATTCTTATATAATGAGAGGTAGTATGAAGAATGAATTGTTAACTGAGAAGTCAGATATTTTACTTTATACAACGCCAAATGGTGGGGTGAAATTAGAGATATATTTGAGAGATGAAACAGTATGGTTGCCAAAGTTAAAGATAGCAGAGCTTTTTGGAGTGGATAGAAGTGTTATTAGCAAGCATTTACAGAATATATATAAAGCAGGTGAGCTGGAAAAAGATACAACTTGTGCAAAAATTGCACAAGTTCAAATGGAAGGAAAGCGGCAGGTAAAAAGACAAATTGATTATTATAATCTGGATGCTATAATATCGGTAGGCTATCGAGTAAATTCAATTAAGGCAACACATTTTCGTATATGGGCAACACAAATACTAAAAGAATATATTATTAAGGGATTTGCTATGGATGATGAGCGGTTAAAAAATCCTACTAATATATTTGGCAAAGATTATTTTGAAGAACAGCTTGCAAGAATCAGAGATATTCGTTCAAGTGAACGCAGATTTTACCAGAAAATAACGGATATATATGCACAATGCAGTGCAGACTATAATTCTAACACTGATATAACAAGGCAATTTTATGCCACAGTGCAGAATAAATTACACTTCGCTATAAATGGGCAAACCGCTGCTGAAACAATTTACCAAAGGGTAGATAGCACTAAACCACATTTGGGTTTAACAAGTTGGAAAAACGGGGAAAAGGGTGCAATTCGCAAATCAGATGTTTCTGTAGCCAAGAATTATCTCAATGAAAGAGAATTAGAGCAACTAAACAGGATTGTATCAATGTACTTGGATTATGCTGAATTGCAGGCACAAAAAAGAATTGTGATGTATATGCAGGACTGGGTAATAAAACTGGATGCTTTTCTGAAATTTAATGAGCAAGAAATATTGCATGGTGCTGGAAAGGTTAGTCATGAGATTGCAATAAAATTAGCAGAAGATGAATTTCTGAAGTATAGAGTTATTCAAGATAAAAATACTGAATCTGATTTTGATCGAGAGATTGAAGCGATACTTAAATTGGAGAAGAAATAGTGTCTCAATAACTTGATTAAGATTAGGATGCGGAAATTATCTGAAGCAGGATTATCAGGATTTGGGATATTTACAGGATTAAGAATAAAAGTCTGTTTGTGAGTTTTTTACATTAAATTCTTTACAAAGAGGCTTATAAATATAATATTTGTGTTATTAGTAAATATAGGAGTGCAGGATGACAGATCAAGTGTCAAAATACCGTAATAGTGAAGAATTAAAGCGCATTTGTTTAGATGCAGGCATCACCTATCTGGCTATATTTGGGTCACAGGCAAGGGGAGAGGAAAACTTAGATAGTGATATTGATCTGCTCTACAAATTAAAGCCTGGAATTACCTATTTCGAATTTTATGATATTATTGAGCAATTGCGGGATTTTTTTAAGAAAGAAATTGATGCTGTACCTGTGGAGTACTTGCGTGAATCATTTATAGAAGCTATTGCGAGTGAAGTGGAGGTTCTCTATGAAAAAACGGGGTGATAAGCTGACAGCTATTAGAAATATCGTTATTCATGGATATTTTGTAGTTGACCTGGATATATTATTCAACACAAGTAAAAAGGAATTGCCTGACCTACACCGGAAATTAACTGAAATTCTAAGAGATATCGACCATTGAAAGCACTGAATAAACAGAGATTGTCTGATCAGGATTATCAAGAAAATCTTCTGAATCAGGATTAACAGGATTTGGGATATTTTCAGGATTAAGAAAAGAAAGTATGAGATGAAAATAATCATGTTAAATTTCTTTAATCATGATAATCCTGATCGGGATTAAGAAGGGAAGTAAGGGGAGGTGAGTAGTAATTGGAAATTGATTCGTCTTCAACAGATTACGGGGAGACAAGAAATGATAAATGTAAGATTAGAGCTGGGATGGTCTCCTACAACGAGTGATACAGGTCACCAGAAGTCTTGTACAGAGTAACATTACAACCCCTGCTTAGATGTTTAACTATTTTTTTTCTTGCAGAATAATGTTGATAAATAGATTATTGGAACAGTAATTATAAGCAGGTGGAAAAAGTAAGGAAAGAATATGGATGAATTAGAGCAGATAAAATATTGGCTGGAATTGGCAGAATACGATTTGGAGACAGCAAAAGCAATGCTTGAGACCAAAAGGCTTTTATATGTAGGTTTTATGTGTCATCAGACAGTAG
>JAVCCT010000237.1 GCA_030765325.1 Candidatus Stygibacter frigidus
CGACACGTCGTTTCAGTTTTACTGGTTAAACCAAGATAAAGAATACTATACAGGCGAGATCAGGTCATTTTCTGGTGGTGAAATTTGGATGTTATCTGGTCAGGCTACGGGACATTTTGATTATAATATAGCTGATTTTGATGAACATTATGACACAGGAACAATCTATTGTGCCAGTTTTCAATTAGGATTAAAAATCGTTGAAAAACAAATATCTAATTACGTAGTAGATTTTCCATTAACGGGCACCGTAGGAACAACAGGGCAAACACTGACTGTCAAGGTTGTTGACAATATTGCCTATTTAGGCAACCGTGAAGAAGGGATTCAGGTATTAGATATTTCAGATATAGATAATCCAATATAACTTTTTAATTATGATACCACAGGATTGGCATCAGATATAGAAGTAAATACGGAATTGAATGTATTTGCTCTGGCATCGACGAGTGGAGGAGTATATTTGTTTAACGGACCTGTAGGTGAAATAAAAAGATTACAGAGAATAGATGATAGTGAGATAGGTTATACATATCTGATCGAGATGCATGGGGACCGGCTTTATGTGGGCACGCGTTATGGCGTTTATAAATACAAAATAGTGAATATATAAGGAGTAATGAAATGAGGAAAGCATTTTTAATAGTAGTATTATTGATCGGTCTGGCGACATTGTTTGGTCAGGTTGAGTGGCAGGAAGACGGGGTTCCAGTGCGTCAAGGAGTAAATATTGAATGGTTCAGAAGTGCAATCGAACTTCCAGGAGGTGGATGTGTGTTAACCTGGAGTGATACTCGTAGAGGAGATCGTGATGTGTATGCTCAAAGACTGGATTCAGACGGAAATTGGATGTGGGGTGATTCTGGAGTATTGATCAATGGCGAGATCGACCGTCAGGAAGATATTGTGGTGATCAATGGAGCTGGAGACGAGACAATTTATGCCTGGGTAGATTTCCGTAATGAGATCGCCGGCGATATATATGCACAGAAGCTTGATGCAGATGGTAATTTAATGTGGGATCCTGCGGGAGTACCTTTGTGCCTTGCAGAAAATATTCAGATTTCATTGAATATAGTAACAGATGCAGATGGCGGAGCCTATGTTATCTGGCTTGACAGCCGTAATTTTGGTGGAGTTGATATTTATGGTTCGCATATATTATCAGATGGCAGCATTGCAACAGGCTGGGAAGCTGATGGTAATTCAATAGTTACAGCTAATGGAACTCAGAGCCAGCATACTTTCTGGGAAGATGGAGAAGGCGGAGCTGTGGTAGTATGGCATGACGAGCGTGAGCCAGCAAATCAGAACTTATATATGCAGCGGATAGATTCCGCAGATACTCATCCCTGGGGAGAAAATGGCACAGTATTATGTGATGCGCCCGCAATTCAGGAAAGTGGTAAGATAGCACCAGATGGTGATGGTGGATTTATAATTTGCTGGAGAGATAGAAGACTTGATAATGGTGGAGATATTTTTGCTAACCGGATAGATTTAGATGGAACTATCCTTTGGCTAAATGATATAGAAGTATATGTAGGAGTAGGTGATCAGACAAATCCGCGCATCACAGTAGCATCAGATGGCGGAGCACTGGTAACCTGGGAAGATAATCGTAATGATGCTACTTATGCAGATCTTTATGCTCAAAAAATAAATCTGGATGGAACAATAGCCTGGAATCCAGTTGGTGTGGCAGTATGTGAGGATGATTACCATCAGTTGAATCCGCGCCTTGTGGGCGATGAGAGTGGCGGTTGCTGGATCATCTGGGATGACGGCAGAATTCAGGATTATCCTCATAATGATATCTATCTTCAGCATATAAATGGCAGCAGTGGTAATGCAGTATTGGAACTCAATGGCAGGATTGTATGTGATGCTTTTGGATTACAAAGCGCACCTTTGATCAAAAAAGATGTCGATAATCAGGTATATCTTATCTGGAGCGATGAACGTACTGGTTCAGTAGGGATACGTGAGCAATTGATTGATGCTGATGGCAATATGCTTTTGGATGATGAAGAAAATGAGATATATTATGGATTATGTGGAGATGGCAAAAATTATCAAATACTTGGCAAACCTGAAAATAGATTGCTGTTCTGGAAAGATTCTCGTAAATCCGTGATCGCCAGCCAAATATATATGCAGGTGATGGATGATGAAGGTGGTTTTAATCTGATCGAAGATGGGGTTCCGATCACAGAGATGACAGGTGCTGATCAATTGAACATGCAGTGTGAATTGATGGGTGATAATGCCGTACTTGTATGGGATGAATTACGGGGGGATATGATAAAAACCTATACTCAGATAGTAGATGAAGATGCTAATCACCTTTGGGGAGGCGTTGACGGAATGGGACTTCAATTAAGTGAAAGCGAGACATATCAGCATAATGCTCATTTATCAGTAATGGGTGATGCCGTATATTATGGCTGGTCAGATGAAGATGATGAATTCGTGAATCACACCTATCAGATTTGCGCTCAGAAAGTAATTAATGGCGTGATCCAATGGGATGACGAAGCAGAGGTTGTAGGTGATAATGATGGTGACGATGTTCTGCGTGACATAGTGGAGAATTACTTTATCTGGGAATTACAAGCAACTTCTGATTATGATATATATGTAAATAAACTTGATGACAATGGTGAAGTGTCAGCGAACTGGGAAGAGAATGGTAATTTGATCTGTGGTGCTGATTTCAACCAGCTTAATCCTCAGGCACTGATGACCTCTAACGGTCTTTTAGTAATGTGGGAAGATCTCCGATCAGGAGAAAATGCTGATATTTATGGTCAGATAATCAATGCTGATGGAGTAACATCATGGGAAGATGATGGAATTCCTTTTGTAGTGCAGTCGAATGATCAGTCAGGCTTTGAGATGAAATATTATCGGGATAACATTTACCTTATCTGGAATGATATGCGTGACAGTCTTGATTATGATATTTATATGCAGAAATATGATCTTGATGGTAATGAACAATGGCAGCCTGGTGGAGTTCCAGTGGCAGTGAAGCCAGGTCAACAGGCAAATCCCACTTTTACTTTTTTGGGCAGCACTATTCTGGTTTACTGGGATGATCTTGTAGCAGAAAGTGATATAAATTTATTCTCTCAGAAGTTTTATCTGAATGGAACTTTAGTACCCGGCTGGGCAGTGGGTGGTACTGAGATTTGTGCTGCAATCAAAAACCAGCAGAACCCAGTAGCAGTTACTGATGGAATAGAGTTTTCCTATGTGATCTGGAGTGATTTCAGATCATCAGGAAAGACCGATATTTATAATATCTATGCACAGAAGCTTAGTCATTCGGATAATGCACAAGATATTAACGAGTTAGACGGTCTGATTGATGTTAGTTTAAATAATTATCCTAATCCTTTTCATACAGGCACAATTTTCTCCTTTGATCTCGGCAGCGATTATCTTGAGGAGGGAGTTGTGGAAATATTCAATGTGAAAGGACAGAAAGTGAGAACACTGGAAGCGACAACAAACCAGGTTTACTGGGATGGTCGAAATACAAGTGGCAAACTTGCGGCAACTGGAATTTATATGTACCAGTTCAGTAATAAGAATTTTAGCAGTACAGTATCAAAGATGATCCTGATGAAATAATTGATTTGATCTTAAAAGCAGGACAGGTGAGACTATGAAGAAATTAATATTAATGATATTTATACTGGCAGTTATGAATATCTGGGGTCTTGATCCCATTTATCATTCTAATGCTGAAATTGCTGCTGAGTTGGATTCATTGCAGCAGCAATATCCCGATATAATGCTGGTACGCAATCTGGGCTATACAGCTACTGACAGTTTGCCGGTATTAGCTGTGAAAATATCTAATAATGTAACTGTGGATGAAGATGAGCCGGCAGTGCTGTTTTTAGGGCAGTGTCATGCCGAAGAGGTTATGGGTGTGGAAATCAGTATGGCTTTGATCAACAAGTTGCTGTTATATCATAATGCCACTCCCTACAGGTACTGGTTAGATAGTATAGAAATCTGGATAGTGCCAACGCACAATCCAGAGGGATTACAGGTGGTAACAGATGAATGGGATACCACTTATCGCAAAAATAAAACAGACATGAATAATAATGGTCTTTTTGATTATGATGTGGGCGTGGGACATGACCTGGATGGCGTGGACTTGAACCGTAATTATGATTTTAACTGGGTTCATGGAGATACTCTTTGGAGTCCGGAAGGAGATCAGCTATATGATTACTATCGTGGACCAGCACCATTTTCAGAACCTGAAGCGCAATATTTGAAGGCATTGGCAGACGAACAACATTTTATCTATTCCATTGCCTGGCATTCTTCGAGGACTGGCAATCTTTCTCAGAAGATTTTTTATCCCTGGAACTGGGAAGGAGCAAAGCCCTGCGTAGATTTGGAATTTAATACTGAAATGGGTAATACGGTAGCTCACCTGATAGAAAACGAGAGCGGCACCGGTTATTATGAGCCTTTTGCAACTGATGGCAGAAATGCTAAAGCCCATGACTGGTTTTATAATGAATATGGCACTCTACAATTTGAGATAGAAGCAGGAACATCTAACTTACAGCCAGGGCCAGACCTCTTGCAGGATACTATTGATCGGTGTATAAATGCGCCATATTATCTGATGAACCGTATCTATGGATATAATGCAGATAAAGCAATGATTACAGGTCATGTGACTGATGCAGTAACAGGAGATCTCTTACAGGCAGAATACTTTATTGAAGGTCATAATGCACCCTCATTCACTCCCCGCTTCAGCGATGAGCTTTATGGCCGCTTCTGGTGGCAGTGCGCGAGTTCAACCTATACTTTGCATATACGTAAAAAAGGCTATCAGGATTACAGCTCTTCAGTTTCGGTGAGTAATTATTTCTGGGCAACGCATGAAGTGGCATTGCAGCCCTTGCCAGAAGCTAGTATTACAGGAAATGTATCCTTTTCTGGTGAGCCTAATGATCTTATAGTGAAGGTTTGTCATGAGATGGGAGATGAATATTTCACATTTCCTGCCGGTGAGCAGGAATATAATATTGACTGGTGGGAAGGAGAGGCTGAAGTAGTATTTAGTGCTGGTGGTTATGCCACCCAATTTGCTTATATGGATCTTGCGGAAGGAATGAACACTTATGACATTCAGATGGAGCCTGAGGTAGTGCTTTTTAGTGAAGACTGGCAAGGTGATTTTTCTCAGTGGAATGTAGATGGAGACTGGTATATTGGAATTGATCCTGTTTATGGAATTCCCTCAGCCAAGGATACTTCTAATCAGTTTTATGCAAATTCTTCTGAAAGCACTTTAGAAATTGATGGTTTCTTTAATTTTCACGGTGCCAGTGATCTTAGTCTGGAAGTATTGCACGCCTATCACACAGAGCACGGATGTGATTTTTGTTATGTGGAAATAAAGCCAGATGGTAGTGAAAGCTGGGATGTGATAAGCGCAATGTCAGGAGTACAGGACATGCACATGGATAGATTTGACCTAAGTGATTATGTAAATACATATTCCCGACTACGCTTCAGACTTAGTACAGATGTCTCTATAGATGATCCCGGATGGTGGCTGGGAGAAATGAAGCTGGTTTCGGCAACGGCAGTTGACCAGCAGAAAAATGAATTACCCGCAGTTACCACTCTTGGTGTGAGCTATCCTAATCCATTTTATCTCAATAATGCAAGAAGCGGAGCATGCAAGATAGATTTTGCTTTAGCAGCACCCGGAGAAATCGTGCTGGCTGTTTATAATCTTAAGGGACAGAAAGTGCGCACTTTATTATCAGAAACAATGCCGAATGGGAACCACAGTGTAAGCTGGGACGGAAGGAACAACAAGGGTAAACAAGCCGGCAGCGGAGTATATTTTTATCAATTAAAAACAGAAACAAAAACCTTGAATCGGAAAATGATCTTGATCAAATAACAAGGAGGAAATGTGAAACAGATATTTGGATTATTTCTGCTGCTGATTCTGGCATGTGGCTTACAGGCATCGATAAGCTATGAAAACAGCAGTAACTATATTGATATTCACCTTACTAATAGTGGTGAATTATCTAATGAAAATGGAGTGTACTACACTACTCTGGCATTTCCTGCCCGGGAAGTGAGTCTCCAGGTGATAGATTCTCAGGTGAGTCTATTTGATAACGCAGGAAACCTTATTGATAATCAAAGAAGGCTTAAAGCCGATAATATTGCAGTGGAAGAAACGATGGTGATGCGTGATCTGATCATGCATCGCATCAGAATTGAGCTGGAAAGCAATGAAGCTGGAAATAGAGCTGTTGTCAATAATGCTGTTATCAGACTGCGGGCAGCTGGTGAAATCGAAAATATCCAGGCAGTATCTTCTGTTTTTGCTCCGATTTATAGTAAAATAGTTGATAATTATGAAACCTCATATTTGCGTAATCTGCCTGAATTGCCAGCAAAAATGCTGATAATTTCTCATGATAATCTGAATAACCTGAGCTATTTTACTGACTGGAAAAATGCGCGTGGGATAGCAACAGAAGTAGTGAATAGAACAGATCTGGGAGCTTCGGCTAATGACATAAAGGACTATATTCAGACAGTTTATGAAGCAGAAGAGTATCCTCCGGATTACCTGTTGATCATTGGTGATGTTAATGGGGCATTTTCAGTTCCTGCTTTTTATCATTTACATGGAGTTGAAAGTGATGTTACTGACCAACCATATACTTTACTGGATGGTGATGATTATTTCCCTGAGATGATAGTGGGAAGATTTTCTATTGACCAGGCAGATAATCTAAATACTATTATCTCCAAAATATTGAAATATGAGAAAACACCAAATATGGATGATCCAGACTGGTTTGAGAGAATGGTTGTGGTGGCAGGTAATTATAGTGATGTACCTCCTGCGCCAACTACTCCAGTTACAACCAGTATGTGGCTGGCAGAAAAGGCACGGGATTATGGTTATCAGGATGTGACCGAAATATATGACTGGTATCCAGA
>JAVCCT010000092.1 GCA_030765325.1 Candidatus Stygibacter frigidus
TTGGGACGGGTAGGTGAATATAAATTATAAAGCCCCAGATTGTCGCTCCGCTCCAACCTGGGGCTACAAATAAATATCACCTACGGTGAAAATCCTCAAAATATGTTGAACAGTCTCGGATAACGTGACTGGTGTAAAAATAAAAATGAATTGACGAAAAGTATAGCAATAATCTAATACTCCTTAGGAAAATTATATGAATGGAAATAAGATTCGAAGCTGGCTGGGAGTCCGGGGATTTGGTGAAAGTCATGGAACTGCGATAGGGGTATTACTGGAAGACATCAAACCTGGAATTAAGTTTCCCATAGAAGAGATAGAGCTGGAACTGGAACGCAGACGCCCAGGCAGGCAGAGCTTTACGAGCAGCAGACTGGAAAGTGACCGGATCAAGATACTCTCAGGAGTGATTGACGGCATCACAACCGGTATGCCAATCTGTATGGTGGTTTATAACGAAGATCAGCGCATCGAAGATTATGCTGCACTGAAGGATATATTTCGTCCGGGACATGCTGACTGGAGCTGGTATCATAAATTTAAAATTTTGGACTGGCGTGGTGGAGGCAGAGCTTCGGGACGCGAAACAATAGCCCGTGTGGCAGCAGGTGCAATAGTTAAACAATTGATCAAGCCCATCCAGGTAGAAGCATATCCTGTGCAGATAGGCAAAATCCGGGCTGGAACATTTACAGAAGGATTTACAAATCAATTATTCTGGCATGATCCCTATACTTATGATGCTGTATTGCAGGAATTATCTGATGCCAAAGAAGCTGGAGATTCACTGGGTGGGGTATTAGAGATCAGGATAAGTGAGATCAGAGCAGGACTTGGTGATCCTGTGTTTGGCAAGCTTGATGCCCGTCTTGCAGAAGCCTTACTTTCCATTGGTGGAATCAAAGGTATAGAATTTGGAGCAGGATTTGCCCTTGCGGGCTGGCATGGCAGTCAGGCAAATGATGCCATGGATGTAGATGGATTTAAAACCAATCATTGCGGTGGCATTCTGGGAGGAATTTCCACAGGTAGTGAAGTGATCATGCATCTGGTGATCAAGCCTACATCTTCAATTGCTCAGCCGCAGCAGACGATTGATATACATGGCAATGAGCGTGAGATAGAAATCCAGGGCAGGCACGATACGTGTCTGCTGTTCAGGACAATTCCGGTGGCTGAAGCAATGGTGCGGCTGGTGATGGCAGACTGCATAAGCTATCAGAAGCTGCTTGATGGGGATAAAAAAGATTTGAATGATTACCGGGAAGCGCTGGATAGAATAGATGAAGACATATTGCTCGCCTTAAGACGCCGAAAGGAAATAGTGAAACTGATAGCAGAATACAAAGCAGAGCATAAACTGGGAATTCTTGATGTCAGGCGGGAAAAAGAAATGATCGAAGAGCTGTCAATCAAGGCAGAACTTTGGGATATCGATAATAATTTTGTGAAGAGTATCTGGCGGTTGATAATTGCAGAGAGCCGTAATCTTCAGGAGGAATAAAAAATGTTAGTATTGAGTCTGATTCCTGAAAGTAAAGAACAAATCATGGCTATAAGATCACAATATCCGGATTATTATCTGGAATATCGGCTTGATCTTTGCAATGACTGGGATTTTATTGATCAAGATACCGTTGATGAGCGGGTGATATTGACTTTGCGAGATCGCAGCGAATGCAGCAAAGACGTGCTCCAGAAGAAAAAGGTGTCACTTTCTGATAAGATCAAATATTATTGTAACTGGATCAAAACTTATAACTGCCTGGTGGATCTGGAGCAATCACTGCTTTATAAACTTAGTGCACCAGAGCTTCTCAAACTTAACAGCAATAATCTAATACTCTCAATTCATATTTATGACTGCAACTGGAATGTGGCTGATCTGGCGAGACGCTGTCTTGATATTGAGCGGAGTAATTGCCGCTATACCAAGCTTGCTCTCGCAAGTGAAAGCTGGATAAAGCTGCACGGTATTGAGACCTTGATCCGCACGACTGGCAGTGAAGTGCTGGTAGCATTTATGGGAAATGACGGATTATCAAAGCGGTGTTTTTATCGACATTTGGGAGCAGAAGGCACTTACGTGAGTCTGAAAGGTAAACCAACCGCTGTGGGGCAACTGGATATAGAACTTGCTGAGATATTGCGATTACGCAGCATAACAGGAATGCATCTGATAGGTGGCATTATAGGAGGCATGCAGGTAGTTCACTCTCGGGGGTTGAAATATTTTAATGATCTATTCACCAGGAATGAGTTAAAAGCAACTTATTTCCCACTGATCGTAAATGACCTGATGGATTTTACAACCTGGCTAAGCAGCGGGAGCAGAAAGACATCCTGTTATGGATTTTCTATCACGATGCCTTATAAGGAAGAGCTTGCTGATCTGGCAGGTAAAGAAGGCGAGGTAGTGAATCTATGGGATGGGAAAAAAGAAACAGCGAATACTGATCTCAAAGCAATGAAACAAATACTTAAGGAAGGAAATATTATGAAATCAGATAGCAAAATATTGATCTTAGGCAGTGGCTCAAGTGCTAAGAATGCTCTTCAGGCGATTCAAGGCAAAGCAGAAATTTATATATGCTCGCGGAACTTTCCGGCTGCATTAGCGCTGGCAAAAGAATTTGAGGTAGAATATATAATCCCGGAAAATCTAAAGGGTAAGTTTTATAATGTGCTGATAAACACCACGCCCCTGGGGATGGACAATGAAGATTTGCTTGATTTTGCGATTGGGGTGGATTTTGATACAGCTATCGATCTGCCTTACAGAGATGGAGGAACGCCTTTAGGAAAATTTTGCGCAGAAAAAGGGAAGGACTATATCGGGGGTGAGGAATTCTGGAAGCTGCAATCCAAATCACAGGAAGAATTTTTTATCTCAGCAATAAGGAGTAAGGAAATTTAATGGATAGCAGATCAGTTTTTATTATTTTTATGATCCTGCTGATCATGTCGGGAATTATATATACGGTTATCGAATATTTACCTTTCTGGCGCTGCCCACAGAGGGTGCGAAAGAATATTAACCGATCAGGTGATAATTACAATCAAATCCTCAAAGTGATCAAGCATTACCAGAAAGAGAGAAATGAGCTAAAATTAGAAGCCTTATATTTTTTATTAGAGAATATGTCACAGCACTTGTTCGTAGACGTTACTATCCAAAATGAGCAAGGCAGGCAGCTGGAATATGATTCCAGCAAATATGCTAACCTGAAAGAAGCTCAAGATGCTTTGGATGAAATTGAGCAAAAGAATGGTGAAATCAGCTGGCATGTAAAAAAAGCCTGGAATGATCAGGCAACCATCACTTCTGAATTATTGATAGAAAATATTGATGAAGCCTACAACGCCTGGCAAACTTTAGCATGGAGCAAAGATTACGATATCGAAACGTTTTTGAATTATATACTTCCCTATCGGGGCAGCAGTGAACCTCTGGATTCTTTTCGTCCTTATTTCCGGAAGAAATTCTCTGATCTATCCAGCACTGGAGATCCTGTGGAGGCAGCAGCAATTATCAATGACAATCTGAAATCTATGTTTGGGTTTAATGCCAAATATTATCTGCATCCTACAGATCAGAGTTTATCGGAAATGCTGGCAAGTGGACAGGGGCGCTGCGAAGACATGACCAATCTGGCAATTTATGCCCTGAGAGCTAATGGGATAGCAGTAACCAGTGATTATACCCCCCACTGGGCAGATAGTGGAAATAATCATGCCTGGAATGCCGTGCTTACTGCTGATGGAAAAGCGATCCCCTTTATGGGCTGTGAAAGCAATCCGGGTAAATATAATCTGCGGCAGCGTATTGCCAAGGTCTATAGAAAAATGTATGCAGAACAACCTTCCAGCCTGGGTTATCAACTGCATGATGATGAAAAAGCACCAGCCTGGCTGCGTGGAAAGAGCTATCTGGACGTAACAGAAGATTACGTAAACACGGCTGATATCACTGTCACAATCGATAGTATTGCCTCTCCCCCACAGCGGTTTTTGTATTTAGCTGTGTTTAATAGCGGAAACTGGGAAGCAATTGCCTGGAGCAAGCTTGAAGGCGGGGACGCAGAATTTAACAATATGGGTATTGACCTGGTATATTTGCCAGCCTATTATATAAATGATGAACTGGTGCCGGCAGGAGAAGTATTCCTGTTGAACCGCGATGGTAAGCGAGAAGAATTGCAAGTAGCAGAAAGCGTTCAGGATATGGAAGTACGCTCTACTACGCGTATGAAGATAAATAATTTAACTGGTGAAAATGATATTACTAACCTGAAATCAGGTAAAGAATATGAACTTTATTACTGGCATAAGGGCTGGCGAAATGCAGCACATAATACCTTTAACGCAAATGAGCTACATTTTGAACAGATACCAGAGAATGGATTGTATTGGCTGCGAGAAAAAAACTCTGATAAGGAAGAGAGAATCTTTATCTATCGTAAACATGATCAAATATGGTATTAGGGAGAATTGATGAATGATATAGGGCGATATTATAAAAGATTTAAATTTGGAGAAGATAATTTTCATAGATTAATGAAACAGCGGATCAGGACAA
>JAVCCT010000109.1 GCA_030765325.1 Candidatus Stygibacter frigidus
ACCAAAATCTATTATTTGATCAGCACTCAGGATAATATCTTCATCATGCTCAACCACAATTACGGTGTTGCCAATATCCCTGAGATGCAGGAGCATTTTGAGCAGTTTATGATTGTCACGTTGATGCAATCCAATACTGGGCTCATCCAGGATATACATCACACCCACCAGACTGCTGCCAATCTGAGAGGCAAGCCTGATGCGCTGGGATTCACCGCCAGACAAGGTCGGGGCTGAGCGGTTGAGTGTCAGGTAATGTAAACCCACATTTTCCAGAAAACTAAGCCGGTTCTTTATCTCTTTTAGCACTTCTGTAGCAATGAGTTTGCGGTTCCCTTCCAGCTTAAGCCTTTCAAAGAATTCGCGGCATTCAGAAATTGATAGAGTGGTAACCTGATGGATATTATGGTCATTAATAAGTACAGCCAGACTTTCGGGGCGCAATTTCTTTCCACCACATACATCGCAGGGTTTATCTGAGATATATTGCATATAATAGCGTCTGGCAGCTTCTGAAGCAGTTTCAGAAAAACGTCTTTTCAAGGTTGGTATCACTCCCTCAAATTTGATATTCAGTTCACCTTTACTACCCGAAGCAGTATTCCATTTCACCAGGAATTTCTTTCTTTTTGCGCCATACATCAGGATTTTCCTGATATCATCGGGGTAATCATTCCAGGGTGTGCTCAAGCTGAAATCATAAGTTTCTGCAATGGCTTTTAATATTCTTAAAGTCCAACTGGAGCGCTTTTTATTAAGTACTCCCCAGTGTTCACAGGCTCCCTGCATAATGGAAAGTTCGGGATGAGTGACAATTTTATCCGGATCAAATTCCACTTTATTACCTAACCCGTTGCAGGCAGGGCACATTCCCAGAGGGCTATTAAAAGAGAAATGCTGGGGTGAGAGCTCAGGATAACCAATTCCGCATTTTGCACAGGAATTTGATTCAGTAAGCAATACCTCTTCATTTGTATCCACATAATCTATTTTAACAGAACCATCAGTTAGTTTTAGAGCAGTTTCCACTGAATCAGTCAGTCGCGATTTTATATCATCATCAATCACCAGGCGATCTACAACCACATCAATAGAGTGTTTGCTTTTTTTATCCAGCCGGATATCTTCAGAAAGTTTATGAATGATGCCATTGATCTTGATACGGACAAATCCATTATTTCTGGCTTCTTCAATTTCATCTTTATGCTCACCTTTGCGGTTACTAACAATTGGAGCGAGTATCTGGATCTTTGTCCCTTTAGGATTATCAAGCACGAACTGAATGATCTGATCCACAGTTTGTGAGCCTACCAAATCACCGCAATTATAGCAGTGCTGCTCTCCGACCCGGGCAAAAAGAACTCTCAAATAATCATAAATTTCTGTTACAGTACCCACTGTTGATCGGGGGTTTTTACTGGCAGCTTTTTGTTCAATGGAAATAGCTGGAGATAGACCTTCAATGTAATCAAGTTTGGGTTTTTCCATTTGTCCCAGAAATTGTCTGGCATAGGAAGATAGTGATTCCACATAACGCCGCTGTCCCTCGGCATAAAGAGTATCAAATGCGAGAGATGATTTGCCTGATCCGCTAACTCCCGAGAAGACAATAAATTTATTTCGAGGCAACACCAGATCAATATGCTTCAGATTATGCTCATGTGCCCCTTTTATAACAATATTTTTTTTCATTTAAGATCCTGAAGCCTGAATAAAGGCACATTTTGGGGTTCGCGAAATATTTTTACTCTTTACCCATCAAACTGTTCAGATTAGCTATCAGTTTATTAATCTCATCTGCGTCATGACTTTCGGGTGCATAAACTGTGAGTTTGTTCAAAAGGTCTATTGATCGCTGATACGTTTTGTAATCAAGAGCGATAGAATAAATAATATTTGGCAGATCCTTACTATTCCGATTATAGTAGATCATGTTTTCAAACCGGGCATAAGCTTCATCTTGAAACTGATTTTTAGTTTCATCTGCCGCTTGTTCTGCTGCTTCCATCAGTTGAATACCAGATTCTGAATAAAGTGAAGCTAATGTGCGATAAAATCTCTGTTTCTCCTGAATGAAGTCTAATGCTTGTGTCATATAATAGATGGCATGATTATAATCATCATCTAATCTGTAATATGTTGAAGCTCGCATAAATGCTGCTCCATAATTATTAAGCAATCTCAGCATGTTATCATCTTTATACACGCTATCATCAAAGATACTGGCATAAGAATAAACACTATCGATATTGGCAGTAAGCCTTTCAATATCAAACTGATCACTCTTCGCTGTGGATACCAGTCTATCGACCATACCCTCATTGCGAAGATTTTTGCCGAATCCAGAGGTTTCTGAAACCGTTACTGCAAAGTAAATTGGTCTTTTACCATAATTATCTTTGATGATCTGAATAACAGCAAGGTCTTTCACGTAGAGTACTTCGTCTGCTTTGAGAGTAATACTGAATCCTGGGATTGTATCATTTCCAGGAATTCTTACTCTTGTATCTTTGGGAAGTCGGCGAGGATACAATGCTGAGGCGGGATCGTTCTGACTGTTATCTATATGCCATTCGGGCATATTAAATTCAATTCCTTCTTTATCTCGTAATTGTTTTATATACCAGGGAGTATTCAGCAGGCTGAGATTTGCCACACTAACGTCTCTTCTGATTCCCGCCAGAGTGGAATCTTTAAACTGCATGGCTGAGTCTATCATTTCCTTTGTTTTTGCAGTGGGGTCTTCAATTTCTTTTGCATCCCAGACGTATTCTTTGGCGTAGGGGTCTTGCACAGCCTGAGCATACCAAACTGGGAAAGTGTCATTATCTCCATTAGTGAAGATGATAGCATTTTCTTCCAGACTATTAAGTATGTTTTCGCCATAACCCAGGGCTACTAGTTCTTTATGCCTGTCATGGATCCAGTATTGTGATGTAAAATTCAATACAGGTAACAGCAGGGCAATTATCAGGATCACATAGCCGATTATTTTGCTCTTTTTCCAGGCTTCCTTAATGAAAGCCAAACTGCCAAATGCCATCCAGATCGCCCACAGATTATAGGCAGTAACAAAGAAATAATCACGATCTCTCACTTCTTGAACCTTCTGGTTCATCACAAATACCATCGCCAGTGATACCATTAAGAAAAATGCCACCATATAGGCAAAGGAGTGTTTATTCTTTTTATAATGATAAATAATTCCATTCAAGCCAAGGATCAATACCAGTGCATGGATCAGAGATTGAGTAATTTTGATGGGGATACCCAGCATCTTGGCTATGCTGTCTGCATGAAAGAATTGCCAGCCAAAATATCTTAAAAAGCTATGGTTAAGCTGATGCCAGACACCTGCATTACGGGTAAAGAACGAGGTTGTGCCATATTGAGTACGCAAAACATAGTTTTTAAATAGTTCCCAGTTGTGAGGATAGCCTTCATTAATAAAAGGTCTATGAGCACTGCGAATCAAAAGGAAGATATGAGTACTAAAGGCTACTAACGTAAGGAAAACTGCTATAAGCCAGGTGCTGCCTTTTACTTTATCTCTAAATCGAAAATATAAGATACCTATAAGTCCCAAAGCAAACGCTATCTTGGAAAGGTCTGGTACTGATATTGATTCTCCTATCTGATTAAAAGTTACATATAAGATGATCAAACCAGCCGCATATATTCCCAGCCAGGACCAGAATTTTTCTTTATTTTTAAAAGTCTCACAGATATTGGGGTAGATGACAATAAATAATACTGCAGGAGCGATTTGAAGAACTGTTTGATGTACTCCGAATCCCAGGAAAAAGAGATAAATGATCAGCATCAGGTAGTTTTGATGAGAGAATTTATCTGATTTCTCTACATAGATCAAGGTCAGATACATGATCAGATTAAGAAAGAAAGCTAATCCCCCATAAACCTCAGCTTCAATCGAATTACTCCAGAAGGTAAATGAAAAAGCAATATACATTGCAGCAATGAATCCAGTGAGATAGGCAAAAAATGCTTCTTCCTTTTTTAACCACATTGTTAAAAATTTTACTGTGATCAGATATGTGAACATCACAGCCAGTGAGCTAAAAAAGGCACTCATGAAGTTGACAATCGCTGTATGGAAGAAGTGATTCCCGGCAAGAGCTGTAAAAAATCTGCCTAACAGTATATAAAATGGATTTCCAGGAGGATGGGGAACACCCAAAATACTGCTGCATGTAATATATTCTCCACAATCCCAAAAAGATAGACTGCGCGCTAAAGTGAGAACATAGATAACCAGCGATATGGTGAATACTGCAACCGCTAAAAATCTATTTATTTGTTTATTAATAATATCCTGTGGCTTGAGATTCATATTTAACTCCCGCATAAATTTTTTCTTTAAAATTTGTACTCGGCTTATTTAGTCAAGCTAAATAACCGTCAATGAAGATTTATGGATACAAAAAAAAACCGGTATGATTTTCGCATACCGGTTAATTTATTCTTATGATACTTTTCGGGAAAGTACTTTCCCTTCTCCCTTCACTACCTGAGGAGTTATTACCATTGATTTGATATCTTTATTCTCTGGTAGATGATACATAATGTCGATCATAAATCTTTCCATGATGGAGCGCAGTCCACGAGCACCGGTTTTATGGTTTATTGCCACCCGGGCAATTTCACGTAATGCTTCTTTTTGAAAGGTCAATTTCACGTCTTCCATCTCAAAGAGTTTCTGATATTGCTTGCAGATTGCATTTTTAGGCTCAGTTAAAATAGTAACCAATGCATCCTCATCCAGTTCTTCCAAAGAAGTATATACAGGTAATCTTCCCACCAGTTCAGGGATCAGACCATATTTAACCAGGTCATCAGGGATAACCTTTGCCAGTAGATCATCTGTGGTAGGTGGATTTTGAAGGTCAACGTCAAAGCCAATAGTCTTCTTATTTGTTCTTCTTTTCACAATATTTTCCAGACCCAGAAAAGCACCACCGGCAATGAACAGAATATTCTTAGTATTAACTTCAATAAATTCCTGCTGTGGATGCTTTCTGCCACCTTTGGGAGGTACATTAACCACTGAGCCTTCCAGGATTTTCAATAATGCCTGCTGTACGCCTTCACCTGATACATCTCTGGTAATTGAAGGGTTTTCTGATTTACGGGCAATTTTATCTATTTCATCTATATAGATAATGCCCTTTTCGGCTTTTTTAACATCATAATCTGCGCTTTGCAGCAGTCTTACCAGAATGTTTTCCACATCTTCACCCACATATCCAGCTTCAGTAAGGGTGGTGGCATCAGCAATGGCAAATGGAACTTTCAGCAGACGTGCCAGGGTCTGAGCTATAAGGGTTTTTCCAGAGCCAGTAGGTCCGGTCATCAGGATATTACTTTTTTCAATTTCAATATCATCTTTATCGGTTTGCTTAAAAATCCGCTTATAATGATTATAAACAGCTACAGAAATAAATCGTTTACCGGTTTCCTGACTGATCACATATTCATCAAGATAGGCTTTAATTTCCCTGGGAGTGGGAAGTATGAAATCTTCCATCTCCTCGGCGCTTTTATCTTCATGGAGTATTTTATAACACATCATAATGCAGTCGCTGCAGATATTACCATCCAGTCCCCTGAGCAGATAATCTACCTCGCCGGCATTTCTTCCGCAAATATTACAGTGTTGATCAAGAATTTTGGGTTTCACAGAAATTTCTCCTTATTTACGGGAAGTGATCACTTCATCGATAATACCATATTCCACGCTCTGCTGAGCACTCATAAAGAAATTACGATCAGTATCTTTAACGATATCCTTGAGCGCTTTACCAGTATGAGTTTTCAATATCTGGTTTAGTTTTTCTTTTTGTCTGATAATCTCATTAGCCTGGATCTCGATATCTGATGCTTGTCCTTGGGCACCTCCCCAGGGCTGGTGGATCATCACGCGACAATTTGGCAGAGCATATCTTTTCCCTTTTTGCCCGGCAGTGAGAAGCACAGCTCCCATACTGGCTGCTTGACCAATACATATAGTGCTTACATCAGGACGGATATACTGCATTGTATCATAGATTGCCAGTCCCGCTGTTACGATACCGCCCGGACTATTTATGTACATATAAATATCTTTTTCAGGCTCTTCTGCTTCCAGATGCAATAGCTGAGCTACTATTAGGTTAGCTACATTATCATCTATTGCAGAGCCTAAGAAAACTATTCTGTCTTTCAGAAGACGGGAAAAAATGTCAAAAGACCTTTCTCCTCTGCCTGTCTGTTCTATCACAAAAGGTACTAAAGGCATATCATTCTCCTATAATTCAGCTTCAACTGACGGGTTTTCTTCTTCTTCAGAAGGTTCTATGAAAACTGCCTTTTCCAGCAGTAACTTCATGGTCTTCTGTTCTTTCACTGTGTTGATAAATTCCTTTGAACTGATCTCACTTGCATAGAGTTCTTTGTATTTATCTACATCCATTTTCATATTATCAGCTGCTTTCTGGATCATCTCATCCTTGTCTTCTTCATTGATCTCCAGATCAAGCATTTCTGTAATTTTGTTTTTAAGATAGAAAACTTTCATATTCATTTCTGCGATTGGCATAAAAGATGGAATCAATTGTTCTTTGGCAATTCCATATTGCTTAGCAGCGTCTTCTGCCATTTGTTCAGCATAATATTTGATCACAGTATCAGGGATCTCAATCGGGTTTGCTTCCATAATAGCCGCTTCCAAAGCCTGGATTTTGTTTTTCTCATTCTGCTTAGATATTTTATTGTGATAATCATCTTCGATATTAGCTCTCAAATGCTCAAGATCATCAAATCCAGCATCCTTGGCAAATTCGTCATTGATTTCTGGTAATACTATCTTTTTAATTGAAAGGGGAGAAATTTCAAAATCAAGATCACGGTACTTCTTATATTCATCATTTTCTTTATCTTCAGCAGGATCAAACATCCTTGCTTCCACGCATTCACCGATCTTGATTCCCAGCAGCTTTTCATTCATATCATCGCTATAGATATTTGATCCCAGAGTAAATTCTCGTTCAAAGGTCATGGGCTTCTCAGAATCAAGCTGCTTAAAAGAAGTTTTTACCAGCATGCCATCTTCTATTACTTCTGATTCTTCCTGGGTGGCAAATTTGCCTTGCATGTTTTCCAGGGCTCTATCTACCATATCATCAGTAAATTCTATTTCCTTAAATGTAACTTCCAGTCCTTCATATTTAGTGATCTCTATCTCTGGCATGACCTGGAATCTATATACTGCTTCAAAATCCTTATCTACATCCCAGTCAACTTTCGTGATTTCTGCTTCATTGATCGGATGGATATCTGCTTCATCAAGCGCTTTCTTGTAGTATATTTCCGGTTGCTTGAGTTTGAATTCTTCTTTAAAATGATCTCCATATAGCTGTTCTACCATTTTAAGAGGTGCTTTTCCCTTTCTAAATCCGGGTATATTAACCTTGCTTTTATACTGATTCACTATCTTCCGAAAATCTTTTTGAGCATCTTCTGCTGGAACTAT
>JAVCCT010000290.1 GCA_030765325.1 Candidatus Stygibacter frigidus
ATGAAATCAAGCAATGATTTCCTGAAACAGTGGATGGATAATCACAATTATAAAAATATTGATGAATTCAGAGGAAAATTAAGCCAAAAAGAGAATAAAGATCCGGCATTTTATGAAAGAGCCCAATTTTTGAAATACTTTTCTGGCTATAAAAAGGTTCTATAATATCTAATAAATATTTTACCAGGATGGGATTAATGCTTGAAAAAATGTTTATGAAGCAGAAAGTGATGAACCGGGTTTTATATAGCCTGGTCCCTATTATCCTTTATGCAATATACCGGTTTGGTTGGCGGGTATTAGCAGTGATAGCGATCACAAATCTATTTTCTGTATTCATGGAATATCTATTTGTGCATGGACAAAAGCCAGGAAAGATCAGTGGTGCAGTTTGGGTGACAGGATCCTTGCTGGGTCTTATATTACCACCTTCAATACCATTTTGGATGGCAGCAGTTGGTGCCATGATCGCCATTTCTATGGGAAAAATGGTATTTGGCGGATTTGGGATGAATATTTTTAACCCAGCTCTTGTGGGCAGGATATTTTTATTTATCTCTTTTCCCAAACAGATGGGAACTCAATGGAACCAGCCATTTGTGGGATTTCCTGGAGGTTTTGTAAATTGGACAAATCCTCAGGCACTTACCGCAGCAACTAGAATAACTGAAATGAGTGAAAAGGGAGTTAGTGGATTGAGAGACCTTTTTCTGGGAAGTATTCCTGGATGTATTGGTGAGGTTTCGAGTCTGTTGATCATTATTAGTGCATTATACCTGGTTTTCACAAAAACTGCCAAATGGCAGCCAATGATCGGGGGGATTGGTTCATTCCTGTTATTTAGTTTTATGTTTTACGGTGCGGATCCTCTGTATTTCTTATTTGCTGGTGGAGTGATGTTTGGAATGGTATTTATGATCACAGACCCGGTATCAATGCCGAAGCACAAGAAAGTAATCTGGATAAATTCAATACTGGTAGGATTTTTAACGGTAGTCATCAGGAAGTTCAGCAGTTTTCCTGAAGGTTTTATGTTTGCACTGCTGCTGGGTAATACATTTTCTCCTATAATTGAATATGCTTTTAAAAGCAAATCAGGGAGAAGCAATTGAAAGAGAAAACCAATTTTTTGGAAAGCAGATTATATCCGGTAGTATTTATGATCATCCTTTCTGCTATCCTAACCTTAATACTCGCTTTTTCGTATCAACTTTCAAAAGGAAGAGTTGAAATGTATCAGGAGCTACGCTTGCAAACTAACTTACTCAGTTTGTTCAAGAGTGAAATACCTGAATTGAATGACAAGGTGATCAAAGAAAATAATCCTGTAATCATGAATGAACTTTATAATAAATATTTAGTGTCCAAAATACTGGCAAACAGACCAGATTATCAATATTATGAATTTTTAGATAATGGTAATACAGCTGGTTATGTATTTCCTATTTCAGCTAAAGGGCTTTGGAGCACAATTAAATTGCTGGTGGCAATAGATCCAGAATTCAATCAATATCTGGGGATCAAAATTATCAGTCAGGGAGAGACTCCAGGTTTGGGAGCTAGAATCACTGAAAACTGGTTTCAAGAGCAATTTACAGGCAAGGTATTCTATCAGGGAAATAGCTTTAATAAATTGCAGTTAATAGAAGAAAATGGCAATCCTAACGCAGATCAGATACTTCAGATAACAGGAGCAACAGTTAGCAGCAAAGCAATAGTAGCTGGTATTCAGCATGATCTTGAAATATTATATAACCAGAATTTTAGCAATGTAAAGGTAGATTAAATGAATAAGAAGCAGATATTTATTCAAAGTGCATTTACAGAAAACGCGATCTGGTCTCAAATTTTGGGGATATGCTCTGCTCTGGCAGTTACGAATCAGATGAAAAATAGTCTGGTTATGGGATTAGGAGTAATATTTACCTTAGCTCTTTCCATGCTTACTATTTCTGCAATCAGGAGCTTGATCCCATCACGTGTGCGGATGATGGCACAGACCTTTATTATTGCATTTTATGTAATTCTTGTGGATTTATTTCTTAAAGCTTTTTTACCTGATACCAGTCAACAACTGGGTCCTTACGTAGGGCTGATAATCACCAATTGTATAATAATGGGCAGGGCAGAAGCATTTGCTTCGAAGAATACACCTTTAGATAGTATGGTAGATGGCATTGGAGCGGGTGTAGGATACACATTGGTATTATTGATCATCTCATTCATCAGGGAGATATTTGGTTTTGGAGCAATATTTGGATATCAGGTGCTGGGCAGTTGGTGGACTCGCTGGTCGATCATGGTAATGGCTCCCAGTGCATTTTTCCTGCTTGCCATGCTGATCTGGATAACTGAAATTAGAAAGAGGAAACGAGGGTAAGGCAATATGGAAATTAATGCAGTAGTTATCTTCTTTGCGGCTATATTTACCAGTAATATCCTTCTTACAAATTTTCTGGGAATGTGTTCATTTCTATCAGTATCGAAGGAAGTGGAGTCCTCTTTTGGACTGGGAGTTGCCGTGTTTTTTGTGATGGTGTGCACTACGGCAATAAACTATGCAGTTTATCATTTGATAATGGTGCCTTTGGATATTGTATATCTGCAATACATCATTTTTATAATAGTCATTGCTGCCTTTGTGCAGTTAACAGAAATGCTTGTTGAAAGGTTTTCACCTGTATTATATTATACTTTAGGTATATTTCTACCTTTGATCACGGTAAATTGCGCAATCCTGGGAGTATCGCTGTTTATGGTAATACGCAATTACAGTTTTATTCAATCCATTGCTTATGGTGGAGGAGCGGGATTAGGCTGGCTGCTGGCCATATTAAGTCTGGCTGGGATAAGGCAGAAATTGAAGCTTAATCGTGTTCCTGCTGGATTGAGAGGAGCTGGTATCACGCTGATAATTACGGGGATCATGGCACTTGCTTTTATCGGGTTTTCCGGTATTGCCGCCATTCAATAAGGTGATAATATGATATATCTTGTGTTGCAAACTACAATAATCATGATGATCACTGGAGGAGTGCTGGCATTACTACTGGTGATTGCTGAAAAATATCTGGCTGATTATGGTGAATGCAAGATTGATATTAATGGAAAGCGTGAGGAAACGGTAAAAGGTGGTTCTTCTCTACTAAACAGCTTAAATAGCAAAAATATCTTTCTTGCTTCTGCTTGTGGCGGCAGGGGAAGTTGCGGATTTTGCAAGTGTAAAGTAATAAAAGGTGGTGGTCCATTATTACCAACAGAAAAGCCATTTCTTACTTCGGAAGAGATTGCCGACAATATCAGATTATCATGTCAGGTAAAAATCAAAAATGATATTGAAATTGAGTTACCGGAAGAGATTTTCAATATCAGAAAATTCAAAGCAAAAGTTACCAGCATTAAGGAATATACCTATGACATCAAGGAATTGACTCTTGATTTGACTGATTCGACGATTGACTTCAAGTCTGGTCAATACATACAGCTCCACAGTCCCAGGTATGGCAAAGTAAAACAATCTGTATCCCGAGCTTACTCAATATCTTCTAATGAAACTAATAAGAATGTGGTACAGGTAATAATACGACTTGTCCCAAGGGATTTGCACAACCTGGGTACATGAATATCTTAAGGAAGGGGATATGGTAGAATTCACGGGACCCTATGGTGATTTCTATATCCGGGATACTTCCAGAGATATAATTTTCATTGCCGGAGGGTCAGGAATGGCTCCAATAAAATCCATGCTGGAAATGCTAACCGAAAGAAAATCTCAAAGAAGGATCGCATTTTTCTTTGGAGCTCGCTGCAAAGATGATTTATATTTAACCGATTATCTATATGAATTTGAAAGTAAACTGACAGATTATCAATATCATCCTATATTATCCCAACCTTGTGAAGAAGATGAGTGGCAGGGAAAAACTGGATATATAACTCCATATTTAAAAGAAGTTATCAAAGACAGCGCTAATACTGAAGCTTATCTATGCGGTAGCCCGGGAATGATCAATGCAATGGTGAAAGGGCTGAAGGAATTTGGGATCAGTGAAAACAATATATTCTATGATAGTTTCAGTTGATATGAATAATGTCTTAAGATAATTGAGGGGAAAAAAATGGAAGGAAAAGCACTATTAGAAAGAGTCAATAGCTCTTCTGGTAAAGAGAAATTTAAAGCTTTGCTTGATTATGTTCGCTATTTAACTCGCGTAGATACAGAAGAGAGTCAGAGGAGAGCTTTGCAAGCTCTTCAAATGGCAAATGAATTTAAAGATACTCAAGCCATAATTAGTGCTTTAATTCATGTCTCCTATGCATGTCTTTATGGTGGTAATTATCAGGAAGCTATAATATGGGCAAATAAATTATTGAAAATGAACACAGAAGAAAAAGCTCTTGCCTTTAGAGGTACTGCTCATAATATTTTGGGGAGCGTAAATATAAAATTAGGTAAATATTCAAAATCAATTGAGCATTTTCTAAAGGCGATGGATTATTATCAGGAAGCTAAAGAAGAAAATGAGTTAACGGGGATTTATAACAATTTGGGTATGGTTCATCAAATGAGAGAGGAATTTGAGGAAGCTTATAACTATTATAACCTTGCCTTACAATCAGCTCAGTCGCAAAATAACCAAAGTCAGCACCATATCAAGCTTAATATTGCCAATATTCGTTTTATGCAGGGTGATTATCAGAGTGCAAAACTAATTTATGAGGATTCCATTGAGATCTTTGGTAAATTGGAAAGATACAATGAGCAGGCTTCAGCTATTCAGAATCTGGGAATGGCTTACAATAAATTAGGTGATCCAGAAAAAGCCCTTGAATATTATTTAGAAGCTTTGAAATTATTTGAGGAACTTCATGAAAACTTTGCCTTAGCTAAACTACATAACGAGATATGCGATATTTTGATCACGCAGGAAAGATATGAAGAAGCTTTATCTTATCTGCAAAGAGCAGAAAAACTTTCTGAAGATAACGATATGAAAAGGAATCTGGTGGAAGTTTACAATACTTATGCAAAACTATATGAAGCACAGGGAGACTTGAAACAGGCAAATGGGTTTTTACACAAATTAGTGGAAGCAAATCATATCTATCATAAAGAAATGACCACCAGAGAAATAGAAGAGTTGGAAGCAAAACATAAAACGCAAATATACAAATTGAAAAACACAGAATTAACCGATCAAAACAAGATAATGCAGAGTCAGATAGATAATGTGAATCACTCTTTGGGAGAATTGCAATCGATACATACCAAGCTGCAAAAGGAATTTGGCGAAGCAGTGGATCGCATAAACAATCAGGATAATTTGCTGTCTTCTCAATCACGAATGGCTGTTATGGGAGAGATGTTATCATCTATTGCCCATCAATGGAAGCAGCCTTTAAATGTGATAGCAGTGCTTTCTCAATCGATAGATGATGCCTGGGATTTTAATGAACTGGATGATGCTTTTTTGAAAAAACAGACAAGTATGATATTGTCGCAAGTTTATTATATGAGTGATACGATAAATGATTTTCGTAATTTCTTTAAAACTGAATACCTAACAAGCTTCAATGTGAAAGATGCAATTGAGAAATCGATAAATCTGGTTGACTATATGCTGAAAAAAAATAATACCAGAATCAATATTATAGGTGATAGTAGTTGCAGTCTGAATGGAAATCCTAATGAAATAACTCAAGTGGTAGTCAATTTGATAAATAATGGAATGGAAGCGATGCAAAGGCAAGGAGTTAAAGACCCTCAGATTACAATTAAACTGGATTGTGATAAAGAATTTGCGATGATGAAAGTGCATAATAATGGAGTACCAATTGAGGATGAATTATTAGAAAAGATATTTGAACCTTATTTTACAACGCGTGGAAAATCAGGTACTGGATTGGGACTTCATATTTGCAGATTTATCATAGAAAACAAATATCAGGGTAAAATAAATGCAATAAATATTGATAAAGGTGTAGAATTTATTCTTAAAATTCCCAGGGCAAATCAAGCTAAAGTTGAAAATTAAATAAGCAGAAAAACCTGTTTAATTGGAGGTGTGTTATGAAACAGACACCAGAAGAAAAGAATATCCAGAAGAAAATGCAGCCCGGATCGATTACACTGGAAGGCTTTCTGGGTGAGGATAATCGTCATTATCATGATATAATTGATGAAGATTTACGATTACTTGATAAATTTGGCATTACAAAAGAGCAGATTGCTGATAAATTGCAGAAGATAACTGATGAGGCATTTGAAAATTATGATGGCATTACTACGCTTGAAAATGGAGCAAAAGTAGAGTATGTGACCTTTCGCGGGAAAGTTGTGAGCCCTTTTAGTGGTCAAAAGCCTTCCCCTAAAGGATTTGTTAAATATTTTGATCCTCAAAAACAGATCAGTATAAGCTGGTGCCCATTGAATATTCAGATGATCAGGGAATTTGGTTTTTTTGAAGGAAAGGGCTCACCTAATCGTTTAGAACCTGAAGTAATTTATGAGTTGTTTTTTAAATAATCACAAATGAGTATTAAAGGAGTAAAAAATGAAGAAGATTTTTATGAGAATTTTTATGATTTTATTGATCAGTTTTTTCCTGTCTGGATGTCTTACAACTCAGTTCAAAGAGTATCGCTTCACTTTCAACCAAGATGGCTCTGGTACAGGGTCAATCAAATTTATTAATATTGTGTCAGAAGAGGATGAGGATAAAGATGTTTCCTATGCTGATTTTCAGGAATTGATCAATAGTTATCTTCAGGGAGAGCAATTTGAAACAGACAATCCTGAATTTAGGGTCATCAGCAAAGAACTGTTTGAAGAAAATGGACAATTATGCGCTAAAGTAGAATTTGCTTTTGTTCATTATAGTGATGCCAGCTTCTTGAAATATGATAAGTGTGATTGCTCTCCAATGATGTATTACGCAGGAGATTTAAGTGAAACCGTGATTGAAACTGATGGTGAAACAATGTCAGGAAGTGAATCTATTCCGGTCTATTTCTGGGATAATAATTCCACAACTTGCTATATTAAAACTCAGGTTAAAGATGACATGTCTGATGCACATGAAATGATGGACATCTATAAAATCTGGAAGGACAAGCAATAGCTGGTTTAGCGAAGCTTTATTGTAGATAGTCCAATTGCGAGCAGCAGCAGGGCAATGATCCAGAAGCGGACTACAATCTTATCTTCAGAAAAGCCTTTCTTCTGATAGTGATGGTGCAAAGGTGCCATCTTGAAGAACCAGCGTCCTTTGCCATATTTTTTTCTGGTGTATTGAAAATATTTTATCTGAATCAGGGATGAAATTGATTCCACTACAAAAATGCCACCGATGATCAAAAAGAATATTTCTTCACGCAGAATGATGGCAATCACTGCCAACTGACCACCAAGTGCAAGGGAGCCAGTATCACCCATAAATATTTGTGCCGGTTTGCAATTAAACCATAAGAAACCGAGTAAAGAACCTACAACGCCAGAAATAAATACTGTAAGTTCTCCTGCCTGGGGGATAAATTCAAGATTTAGATATTCTGCATTAATGAAATTACCTTTGATATATGACATGATGCCAAGCCCTATCAAAGCAATGGATATGGTACCTGTTGCCAAGCCATCTAGTCCATCGGTTAGATTTGTACCATTGGAAGTACCCACAATCATCAGTACAGTGAACGGGATAAATAACCAGTAGATATTAAGGCTAAGGTTTTTGAAAAACGGGATGCAGATAGTGGTTATCGTGCTTTTATCTATAGGGCTGGTGATAAGAACCACAGCCACAAAAAGACCAAGTATTATTTGCCCCAGGAATTTATATATGGCAATCAATCCCCGCTTTTCTTTTTGAATATTCTTTAGATAATCATCCAGGAATCCTAATCCACCCAGCCAGATAGTTACCAGATACATCAGGAGTATATAATGGTTTGTGAGATTATTCCATAATAAAGAAGTTACCAGTAACCCGCTGAGAAAAATAATGCCACCCATAGATGGAGTATTTGCTTTATCTTTATGTCCAATGTCTATCAGATATTCGCTGATAATTTCCAAAGCCTGCTTCTCTTTGATCTTCTTAATTATGAGCGGTCCAACTGTGAGAGTATAAATAAGTCCTGTGATGAATGCCATCACTGACCTAAAAGTAATATATCTGAAAACATTAAAAATATTTAGACCTAATAATTCGCTGCCTGATAGAGGATCAAACAAATGAAAAAACATTATACCTCCAAAGAATTCTGGAACATCCAGTTTAGATAATCTTGATCAAGATCAAATTCCAAGCTGGTAAATAATTTATTTATATCTTTTTTTGTCTCTAAAAATATTTCTGCGTCCTTCAATCTCTGGGGTTTTCCCACATCCAGCCACCAGCCTTGATGGGTCCAATAGCTTAGATGTCCTGCAATTGAAAGGGGAATAAATCCTGAAGTGACTAATGAAGAATAACCAGAAGGAAGACACTGGAAAATCTCTGGTGTGAGTATTGCATTACCCGTATAGGCACAGCAATCTACTAAGTCAGTACCAATGATATTACTGAAATCTTTGACCTGATCACCCTTTACAGCTACGGTCGGTTTACCTGCTGCAGATACTGCCAGTAGGCTGATATCACCCTTATTTCCCTGAAATTTGATGAACTCAGTTAAGGGAATATCACAAATAATATCAGCATTTATCAATAAAAAAGTATCCTTCAGTAATTCTTTGCAATTAGAGATACCACCTCCAGTTCCCAGTAATTCAGTTTCCTCGGACAGGGATATATCAAATCCAAAATTATTGTGATGCGCCAGAAAAGCTGCTATTATATCACCCAGATACCAGGTATTAATGATCAGTTCATGTATACCTGCCTGCCGCAATCTGGCAAGGGTATAACACAAAAGGGGAATACCATTTACCGGAACCATAGGTTTGGGCAGTTTTTGCGTCAAAGGCAAAAGCCGCTTACCCTTTCCTGCTGCCAGTATAAAGGCTTTCATATTAAAAAAAGCTCCCTGATATCAGAGAGCTTTTTATCTTCATATTATTCAAAAGAGTAACTCTCTTGTTTACTTAGTGTCCTCAATGGCTGCCTGGGCTGCTGCCAGACGGGCGATTGGTACGCGGAATGGTGAACAGCTCACATAGTTCATGCCTACGCGGTGACAGAATTTCACGCTTGCCGGTTCTCCACCATGTTCGCCACAAATTCCCACTTTCAATTCGGGGTTTGTTTCTCTTCCCAGGCGAGTTCCCATTTCTACCAATTGACCAACACCTTCCTGATCAAGTACTGCAAATGGATCTTCTTTCAAGATTCCCTTTTCCAGATATACTTTAAGGAATTTGCCGGCGTCATCGCGACTGTAGCCAAATGTCATCTGAGTGAGGTCATTTGTACCAAAGCTGAAGAAATCTGCTTTTTTTGCGATAAGACCAGCGGTAAGTGCTGCCCGGGGGATCTCGATCATAGTGCCCACCAGGTAATCAACTCTGCTGCCTTTTTCTGCAAACACTTTCTTAGCGGTGGCACGAATAATTTGTTCCTGCATCTCAAATTCTTCTACTTTACCGATCAGCGGAACCATGATCTCAGGATGCACATCAATGCCTTTGGCTTTCACATTAACTGCTGCTTCAATGATAGCGCGTGCCTGCATTTCAGTAATTTCTGGATAGGTATTTCCTAAACGGCAGCCACGATGTCCCAGCATAGGATTAAATTCTGCCAGGTCGTCAACTTTCTGCTGAATTTCCTTAAGGCTGATCCCCATCTCATCTGCCATTTCCTGCTGATTTTTTTCTTCGTGAGGTACAAATTCATGCAGAGGAGGATCTAATAGTCTTACTGTCACTCCAAATCCGTTCATAGCTGTGAATATTCCTTCAAAATCTTCCCGCTGGAAGGGAAGCAGTTTATCAAGTGCTTTACGGCGTCCAGCCTCATCTTCTGCCAGGATCATTTCACGCATGGCTTTGATGCGTTCGCCTTCAAAGAACATGTGCTCTGTTCTGGTGAGTCCGATTCCCTGAGCACCAAATTCTCTGGCAATTACGCTGTCCTTTGGTGTATCTGCATTTGTCCTCACATACATGCGGGTATATTTCTTACAAAGGTCCATCAGTTTACCAAAATTCCCACTTACTTCAGGGATTCTTGTGATGATCTTGCCATCATATATCTCGCCCTGAGAGCCGTTTAATGATATCCAGTCACCTTCTTTATAGGTAACGCCATCACAAGTCATTGTTTTGGCTTTATAATTTATTTTAACACTGCCAGCACCAGATACGCAGCACTTGCCTTCGCCTCTGGCAACCACGGCTGCATGAGAAGTCATACCGCCACGTGCTGTTAAGATACCTTCTGCTTTATTCATCCCAGCCAGATCTTCGGGAGAGGTTTCTATGCGCACCAGGATCACTTTCTTACCGGCTTCTGCCCAGGCTACAGCATCATCTGCCATAAATACTATCTGACCAGTTGCTGCGCCGGGAGAGGCGGGTAAGCCCTTACCGATCACTTTTGCCTGCTTCAAGGCATCCAGATCAAATACAGGATGCAAAAGCTCATCAAGTTTATTAGGTTCCACGCGCATGATAGCCGTCTTTTCATCTATCATACCATCTTTCAGCATTTCTATTGCAATGCGAACCATTGCTGCACCAGTACGCTTACCGGTACGAGTTTGCAGTAACCACAAGCGACCATCTTCGATGGTGAATTCCAGATCCTGCATATCAGAATAATGATTTTCCAGTTTGGTTTCCACTTCTGCGAGTTCATTATATAATTTGGGCATTGCTTCTTCCAATGATGGATATTGAGCGGCACGATCTTCTTCTGATACACCTGCCAAAACTGCCCAGCGTTCGCTGCCTGTTTTGGAGATCTGTTGTGGTGTACGCGTTCCGGCAACCACATCTTCACCCTGGGCATCGATAAGATATTCTCCATTAAAAAGGTCTTCTCCGGTTGCTGCATCGCGTGTGAATGCCACTCCGGTTGCTGAATTTTCTCCCATATTACCATAAACCATTGCCTGAACGTTTACTGCGGTTCCCCAATCATGAGAGAATTTATGCATATTCCGATAATATTTTGCCCGTTCATTATTCCAGCTGTCAAATACTGCTGTGATTGCTCCCCAGAGTTGTTCCCAGGGATCAGTAGGGAAATCATGCCCTGTCTTGGTTTTTACGGCTTTTTTGAATCTATCTACCAGAACTTTCAAATCTTCGCAGGTAAGCTCAGTATCAAGTTCTACTTTTTTCTCTTCTTTCATATCTTCAATCAGCTTTTCAAAAGGATCAATATCGTCCTTATTATCTGGTTTCATTCCCAGTACCACGTCACCATACATCTGCACGAATCTGCGATAGCTATCCCAGGCAAAACGCTCATTACCACTTTTGGCTGCCAGCCCTGACACTACATCATCATTTAGTCCCAGGTTGAGTACTGTGTCCATCATACCAGGCATAGATACTCTGGCTCCGGAACGTACAGAGATCAATAGCGGATTGGCTTTATCACCAAATTCCTTCGTCATGATCTTTTCTATATGCTTGATTCCAGTTCCTAATTCATTCCATAAAAGCTTCTGCACTTCTTCATAACCTAATTTATTATATTCAGTGCATACTTCGGTGGTTATTGTGAAACCAGCAGGAACTGGTACGCCAATCAGGTTCATCTCCGCCAGGTTAGCTCCTTTGCCACCCAGAAGATTTTTCATTTCAGTCTTACCTTCGGCAGCTCCACCACCAAAGAGATAAACTCTTTTCTTTTCCATCTTCTTCTCCTTTAATACTTTATATTTTTATTACTATTTTTATCCAGTAAAAAATCATATCATTTATATACCGACTATATGTCAATGAAAAAACTCTGTAGAGATGATGGGTTTAACAGAGACTGTTCAATATATTTTGAGGATTTTCACCGTAGGTGATATTTATTTGTAGCCCCAGGTTGGAGCGGAGCGACAATCTGGGGCTTTATAATTTATATTCACCTACCCGTCCCAA
>JAVCCT010000328.1 GCA_030765325.1 Candidatus Stygibacter frigidus
CTGCCGGTGTTCGGGACGGGAGGGTGAATATAAATTATAAAACCCCAGGTAGTCGCTCCGCTCCAACCTGGGGCTACAAATAAATATCACCTACGGTGAAAATCTTCAAAATATATTGAACAGTCTCATTCCGAGGGATGCCAGAATATCGAGCAAAATCATTGACAGGAATTACTGGTGAGTGATTTTCATAATGAAAGAATAGATTGAAATGAAAAGGATATCAAAGATGATCAGAGATAAAATTAGTTTGGAGTATAAATAAAAATGTCACAATCAATAACATTACCGGCAGAGATCAAATTAGAGAATTATTTCAGGACATTAAAATCAGTGAAAGTAGAAATAGGTAATAGGATTTATAATTTTCTCTTTGATACCGGGGCGGGGATTACCATGATATCTCTTTTAAAGATCAGAAAGTGTGGATAGAGGCAAAATAAATTATTTCAAGGAGTGTAGATGAACAGGTTGATCATTATATTAGTTTTTATTCAGATAGCTACGGTATTATTTTCTGCTGCAGGTGATACTTTGATCGTGCAGACTATTACCTTTGATGATATAGAGAAACGGCAGGGCGTGTATGAATTTCCCGATGATGAGCGTACCTGGGAAAAGATCTGGATGTATCGCACTCTCAAGTGCGATGAGCGGACAAAGCAGGACAGCTTTGCCTGTGGCGAATGGGATTACTGCACCTATACGCTGATCCATAAGCCAGTGGGTGATACTGTGGAAGTATTTGAGCTGGATAATTATGTGACACCATATGGGATCAGGCTGGACTTGAATGGAGAATGCGGCTGGACCTATATCTATGATGTAACCGATTATGCACCTCTGCTGAGGGGAAAAGTAGATCTTTCCTCAGGCAGCCAGTCAGAGTTATTGGACCTGAAATTTATTTTTGTAGAGGGAACTCCGCCTCGGGATGTGATCTCGGTTAAAAATATCTATAAATGGGGAAATTATAAATATGAATTGATAGCAGAGGACAGCATATTTAAAGAAACGGAGATTGTTCTGGATCCTCAGGCATACGGCTACAAACTGCGAGCGAGGATATCAGGACATGGGCATGAAGGTCCGCGGAACTGCTGCGAATGGGATCGTAAAACCAATACCTATTTAGTTAATGGCTATGTGCTGGCGCGCTGGATAGTCTGGAAAAATTGTGGCGATAATGCCGTTTATCCGCAAGGCGGAACCTGGCAGTTTGATCGTGCTGGCTGGTGTCCCGGAACTTCTGTGGATACTTATGATTTTGAGATCACTGATCAGTTTGAACCGGGGGATACACTGCATCTGGATTATAATATTGAGATGTATCGTGATAATGGCGAGAAGAATGGATATTTCCGTCAGACCCATCAATTATTCACTTATGGACCGCCTAATTTTGAGATCAATCCTGAAGTTTATGATATTATTGCGCCCTCTGATAAAGATGCTTACAGCCGGGTGAATCCCATTATTAAAGACCCTAAAATCGTGATCAGGAATTCCGGCAGTCAAACCCTGCGAACCCTAATGATTGATTATGGCTTAAAAGGGGAAGAGGCATATAAATACACCTGGAATGGGGTTTTGGAATTTACTGAAAAGGATACGCTTATACTGCCAAACATAGACTGGCTGGATTATACTGATCTTAATTTTTTTGCAGAATGCTCCCTGCCGAATGGGGTAGAGGATGAATATGCCTATAATAACTACCTTAGCTCAAAGGTAGTAGCCCCGGAAATTATACCGGGTAAATTTTACCTGCACATAAAAGCTCAGGGACTGGGCAGAGCAAAACAAAATGCCTTTTATATCACCAATGATGCAGGTGGAGTGCTGTATCAAAAAGAAACCTTTGAAGATAATGAAGACTTTATGCAATTGATAGAACTGGAAAATGGGTTGTATGAGCTGCGAATAATAGACAGAGCCGAAGATGGCATGATACGCCACTGGTGGAATTATTCCACTAATCCTGAATTAATGGGAGAAAATGGTAAGATAGAGCTGCTTGATCTTGAGAAAGAACCACTGAAAGTCTTAAAATATGATTTCGCGGAAGAGGAAGTATTCAGGTTCAGGGTGGAATAAGATAAAATACCACCCAAATTAGCTGTACGGGACTTGTGATGAGCGAATGCGATTAGGAGTCGCGAACTGCAAGCAGTAAACTTGAAACAGAAGACAGAGAAACGATCATATTTGCCTAACATACTGTAAAAATGAATAACTTGTTAGGCAATGCTTGACAGGATTGCCTAACAAAATATCTTAACTTCGAAAATGTTAGGCAGGTGGTTATGAGCATAGTCAAGGATATTTTAAGAGATGAAAGGGATCGCTTAAACATATTAAAGAATCAGATTGAAAGCGAGATCGCGTCTCTACCAAAAGGTTCTCTTTCTCGCAAGAAAAGAAGTAACCGGTTCTTTTTTTATTTAGTTTATCGGGAAGGAGATAAAGTAATTTTCAAGTATGTTGGTAAAGAAGAATCACCAGAGGTGAGATCATTGGAAAAGGATATCAAGAAACGCAGAAAATTAGCACAAAGATTGAGAGAAATAAAAGTGGCACTCAAAGATATCAAAAGAGGATTAAGTGAGAGATAATTTTAGTTTGTTCCATAATATTTTATTCAAGTTTTATGATACTGGTATTCTTGGTAATGTGATCTTGATAGGTAGTTGGGTGCTGCCAGTATATAAGAGTTATTTCGAAGATTCACCTGAAATACCAATATTGAGGACAAGCGATATTGATTTTTTATTCTTCAATCCACCTAAAATTGTAAATATAATTAACTTAAGTTTCGCAGATACTCAAACGTGCAATATAATGGGTTTTCTGAGACTGTAATATTCGGGTTTTACGCACTTAATTAACAGCCGCTGTAGCATA
>JAVCCT010000363.1 GCA_030765325.1 Candidatus Stygibacter frigidus
AATGTTGGGTCAAATTCATCCTTCATAGGATAGGAGTACTCAGCATCCATCACGATCTTACATGATTCCTTCTTTATAAAACTGATCAGCTTACTATCTTCCCAGGTTATATCATGATAAACGCCTTTGATGATATCAATGGAAGCGCAATAATGATGAAGTTTTATATGCGAGAGTTGAGCTTTAGTTTGATCTTCATCACTCACCATTTCCTGAATCAGGATTAATCCTTCTGGTTTCAGGATCCGTTTTAGTTCGCTCATCACTTTCTCCGGGAATTCAAAATGATGTAGTGAATTAGACATGCACACCAGGTCAAAGCTTTCATCAGAAAAGCCCAGTGAATAGGCATCACCTTTCACGAATTCTGTTTCCGCATCATTATCAGCCGCCATTTTAAGCATGCGCTCGCTATCATCCACTCCAGTTATGATGCTGCTGTCTCCAGCCAGATATCGTATCATCTCTATGAATTCACCCCTACCGGTTGCCACGTCAAGAGCAGAAGTTAAATTTAATTTTGTTAAATATTCTCGTAATTTTTCCATATTAACTAAGATCATTTTCTGTTATTAATAATTCAAACAGACAATGATCATCTCCTTTAATAATTGATTTAGTTAGATTTATCTTCACTTCTTTATGAGAAGATAATTATTACCCCAACAACTCTAAAATACTTTGCTGAGCAGTATTCCTGACTGGTGGGGTAATTTAATTCTATTCTCACTTAAATGGCTATATTTGCCATCCAGAAAATCTTGTCCGAGTTTCTGCATCCATTCTTTATTTATTTCGATTTTACCAACATTTAAAAAGTATTCACCTGCTTCTTTAATAATTTCAATTTCAGATAACTCTACAATTATTTTCTCTTCTTCACCCGCAAGTTCAAACTCCATTACAACTTTAGGGTCACTTCCCAAAATCAGCTCATGGTTGATAAATCTTCCATAATCATTAAGATATTTATCAAATACTTCATTTATCCTATGCTTAAACAGGCTGTCTATCATATTTATCAATATTCCCGGTATCTTCATTATAACTCCTTTATCTTTCTCATTTATTTGTTTACTAAATTAATAGTCAATAGAATTATCGTGTTACTTTTATCTACACGAAAACCTAAATGGCTGAATTGAATTTACCAAGTTTATCCCAATCAAGAGCACCAGATTCTTGACAAAAATCACTTATTAAATATCCAGAGAATTTGTTAACTAATGCTGAGTATTGATCCATAAGCTCAGAATTTCTCTCCTTCAAACGGTAGCTCAGAGGTTGAATGATTTTTAAATAAAAATCTTTCTGTCCGCTAATGGACTCCCAAAATTTCTGAGATTTGAATTTAATAAAATCACTATATCCAAACATATCTATCGGATCAATGAAACAATCTATCATCATTGACTTTTCCCAATTAGAATAATTTTCATTAATATGGCTTGCTAACCTTTCTAAAAATTCACCAAGTAAACTCTCCTCAATGCTATATAAATAAGTTTCCAATAGCGCATTGATAATATCTGAAGCCATATGAAAATATCTAATCTTGAAAATAAAGGGATTATTCTGTTTTAACAATTTATGAAAATCTAATTTACATAATGAAATAAACCTTTGATAGTAAATCTCAGTTAAATTATCTTCAATATAAAAGTTAAGCTTTTTATTATCTCTCATTTTTGTACATCCTGCTAAATTTTTAATCACTTACGTTAAAGTTAAATCTCTCAAAATATTTATCTATTTCTTCCCTCATTTCAAGACCAACTCTCTCAAAAGAGTCCAGTAAATCGTCATAAGCACCTACACCACCCAAGAAATCCCAAAACTCGCTTGCTACTTTCAGCTCCTGCTCAAAATCAAGCATACCCTTTAGTGTCCATCTTTGATACGGTTTAGGCTCATAAGGATTGTAGGGAATCGCTATATATGTACTAATATTTTCATCAGGATTATTGTATAAACAAATAGCCGCCCATTCCAAAATAGTGCGCTTAAAATCTTTGAAATTACTTACATTCGGTTTTGCTGTTTTCAAATCAAATAAATGCTTCTTACCATCTTTACTTTCCAGATATAAATCTACTCTAACTGGCTTTGTCTTATTTATCTTCCCCGATCTGCACACTTTGCGTAATCTTTCAACTTCCTGAATTTTATTTGGCTCACCACTATTAGTTAAATCGTCAATAATTGATTGAATCTCTCTTTGAGCAGCCTCACTTATCATATCGCCTACAAAGATTTGTTTTTCAGTTCTGGCAAACCTGTTACTCGTCGTTGCCAATTCCAGAGCAACTGGCTCAAAAATGGAAGTACCAAATGTTGTGTTTAGAGACTGAATAAAAGAATACAAAGCCATTCTATCTTTACCTAATAGACGAAAATGAAATGGCATGTAATTGGTAACTGATTTATAAGTGCTAAATTTCCTGTGCAAACAATCGGAAATGGTCTTTTCAATTATACTTCGTTGATTATTATTAAATATCATTTACTTCTCCTTTAAATGAAATATTATTTCAGAATAAGCGCTACGGCTCTTTTCTACGCGATTTAGAACTGGTCTTTTGTATTGATTAACTATCTTCATCCCAGAAAGATCAGCAATCTCAGGATACATATTATATTGGTCATTGGCAACTAAGAAAATATTATAATCATTTTGTAGGAATGCCTTGCAGTTGTTTAATACCTGGCTTATTCCAGTTTGATATGATTGTCTCGCTTCTCTACCCTTTCCCTTAAATAGAGGACCAATTTCTAATTCATCACGTCTTTCAAAACCAAATATATCATATGCATAAGCATGTTGTTCATGATAATCTATCATTCCTACATAAGGAGGACTGGAAAATATCCCTCTAATTTTCTTATTCTGTAGTAAACCACCAAAATTCTTTTCTCTTCTACTAATCTCATCAATGATATCAATATTTCTACTGTCACCAGATAAACAGGTTTGATATGTTTTTGTTCTGAGCTTGGCAAATTGCTGAATCCTTACTAAAGTATCCTCAACATATCTTTTCCACCAACCTTGTATAGAAAATATTGGTTTACAGATTTTGCCATGTTTACGGCAATAATACGTTGTTCTTACTGGATTTCTCAATGTTCCAAGGTCAGCATGAGTTGTTGCGCGGCATGATCTCACGGTTCTACTTAAAATAAGAGCTGCAATTTTTTTCAATTTAATATCTTTAATTTGGTGAATATCAGCAAACATTAAATCTATCTCAGCTCTTGTAGAAGGTAAATACCAGATATCAAGAAAATTATCGTTATTCTTTTGCTCTAATTTAATCCCGAATTTATCACCAATTCTATCGAATATTTGCAAAAACTCTTTTTCTTTTTCTTGAGAATATTCCTTTTCATTTATTTTTCCATTTCTCACTTCTCTTCTATATTCTGGTGATGGAAAAAACTTTTTATTAAAAAGGCTTAACTCTCCTAATAAAGTTTCCTCGAAATCCTTAATATTCCTGACTTGATTAAATTCTACTAAATGCCTAGTCAAAGCATCCATTGTTCTTTTAAATGAAATTAGATCATATTCAGATAATTTAACATTACTTATCATTGTATTAAAGGCAGAAACATCAATTCCAATTGCATGAAGTCCCAGTTCGTTAGCCTGAACCAGGGTTGTCCCGCTTCCACAAAATGGATCCAATACAATATCTCCGGGCTTAAAATAGACTTCCTTTTTATATTCATCAGTATGACTATCCAAAAAGTATTCCACTAATTGCGGAATGAATTTCCCTTTATAAGGATGTAATCTGTGAACATGCTTTGTTCTCTCAGATTCTTTGTATTCGGTAAATGATAAATTCCAATTCAAATCATCTCCTAATACTTTCTTCCACTGTTTCTCCTTAGTCATGGAATCATAATAATTTTTTAACTCTTCCCTGTCTATTAATAATGAGCCGTTATCTGAATGCTTTTTTATCCTTCCATATTGAATCAGGTATGAAATATTTGATGCTGTCACATCTCG
>JAVCCT010000212.1 GCA_030765325.1 Candidatus Stygibacter frigidus
CAAGCTGGCAGCCTCAGAAATTGGACATTGGAGTAAATGATTCTCCAGACTGGTGGTATTTTGAGGGACAGGAACGCTTATATGGAGGGGAGAGTACATACCCTACGGCGTTATTAGTTGATCCCTTTAATAATATATGGATAGGAACAGAAACCAATGGTATCTGTCGTTATGATAAGGATAATAATAAATTCAAAACCTGGAATATGGATAATAGCCCATTATTATCTAATAAAATTAATGATCTGGCTTATGATGAAAATACAGGAATTATGTATATTGCCACTCCAAATGGGTTGAACTCTGTGATGATAGGAGTGAATGATGATGAGAATCAGGAAAAGGAATTGGGTAATATCATCGTATATCCCAATCCATTTTATCCTGAAAAAGATGAACTGGTGATGATAGAGAATCAGGATCATCTCACGATGCCACTAGGTGGGACTACTTGCAATATCTATGATCTGGAAGGATTACTGGTAAGAGAGCTGGAACTAAATAATTTTCAGCAGTTTGAGTGGGATGGGACTAATTCAGCGGAGAAAAAGTGTTCTTCTGGAGTGTATTTTTATTTAGTAAGCAGTAGTGAAGGGAATATTGAACGCGGGAAGATCATTCTGGTAAGATAATGAGAAGATTGCTTTTTTTCAGCGCTTATAATGCACCCTTTGTGCAAAGAGATATTCAGATTCTGAGTAAGGAATATTCTCTGGAATTGGCTCACGGTAATGAGTATAAGAAATCAATCTGGAATTATATGTTGATCTTATGGCATTCTATGTGGCAGGTTCAAAGAGCAGATATTGTGTATTGCTGGTTTGCTGACTATCGAGCCAGAATAGGAGTGTTCTGGTCAAAGTTATTTAACAAGAAGTCAGTTGTCGTTATTGGTGGTTATGAGGTAAAAGCTCTAATGTATGAAAACACTATGCAAAAGCCATTATCTTCTCACTTAAATTATATTTTGAAAAATGCTGATCTAATAATTAACGTGTCTGATCACTACCAGAAGCGATTATGTGAAATATATCCTCAATTTGCTGCCAAAATGGTAAGAATTTATAATGGGATTAAGATCAATCGGCAGGATAATGAGATAGCGGAAAAAGAAAATATGGTTCTTACTGTGTGCTCAGGTAACACAGTCGCAAGATATATGGAAAAGGGAATAGATATTTTTCTGAAAGCAGCAGAAAACCTGCCAGATCATCAATTTGTGATCATTGGTCCTGAGGGAAATCTGAAAGAAGAAATTGTGAAAAATATCGATTCTGATAATTTGTTGATATTACCCCCCATGGCTGAAGAAAACTTAAATGAATGGTATCAGAAGGCTAAGGTATATTGTCAGTTTTCCAGCAATGAATCTTTTGGATTAGCAATTGTAGAAGCGATGTCATGGCAATGTTTACCAGTAGTTAGTTCGATTCCAAGCCTGTTGGAGAGGATAGGTGATGCCGGTTGGGTAGTGGATAATAAAGACTGGCATGAAGCTGTTGAATGCATAATAGAAGCGATGAAATCTGATAAAGAAAAAGGGAAAAAGGCTGCTGAAAGAGTAAATGAGCTGTATGATATCAAAATTAGAGAACAGCTTTTGCTATCAAAACTGAAGGATTTAATTGATGAACATAAATAAAATGTGCATCCTCGGGCAATCAGCAATGTGGGAAAATACGCTGATCCAACTGGGGATTCCTTATGACACTTTTGCTGCCCCTGATCAATTAGATCATATAGTTCATTATTCCGCCCTGATCATCATAGATTTGATCTCTGATAAAGAATTACTGGCTTTGCGTAAACATCTTGGGAATGCCGCAATATTTATTTTTACACCATCGTGGGGAAGACTAAAAAAGAAGCTTAAATCAGATGATAAATTTATCTGGTCAGGAGAAGAATACTGGTTTGGTGTTCAAAAGAATATATATGAATCAATGTTTGGGTTAGAAAAAAACAGTTATTTTTTCCCGATCAAGCTTGATGATATTCCTTTGGGGATTATCCAGAGAAGGAAATTTTATTATTCCAGACGGGAATTACCTTCCGAGAGAGTAAACGTGATAAACTATCATGAGATCACCAGATTTGTAAGAAACTTTTTGAAGGATGCTTTTAAAAAATCTGGCAAAGAGCTATTGGGATATGGCAGTTTACCTGATGAAAAACCACTTTTCATATTCAGAGTAGATACCGATTTTGCAGAGGAAAGTGAAATCAAAGCTTTATATGAAATCTGCAAGAAATATGGGATTTCGGCAACCTGGTTTGTAGATGTCCATTCAGAGAATCTGCTGGAGGTTTATAAAACAATGCAGGATCAGGAGATAAGTCTTCATTGTGATAAGCATTATATATATCCAGATAAGGCAAATAATCTTGAGAATATTCGAAAAGGATTGAATAAGCTTTTAGATCACAAGATAAGTCCAGCGGGTTTTGCTGCTCCCTTTGGAGATTGGAATTTGGCTTTAGAAGAGGCATTATTTGAGTTAGATTTTGCTTATACATCAGAATTTGGTTTTGCCTGGGATTCATTACCGATAATGCGAAAACTGGGGCAGAAAAATCTTATGCAAATCCCTATTCATCCAATCAGTCCCGGTAGGCTAAGGCGTTCTCATTTCAGCCAGGAGGAGATGCTGGATTATTATTTGAAGGTAATAGAAAAGCGCATTAAAAGCAGGATACCGATCATCATTTATCATCATCCTGCCCACGGAATGACGGCTTTGATCGAAAAAATATTCAAGTATGTGAAAAGCAATAATATCAATAATCTCACCATGCACAGTTATGCTTCCTGGTGGTATAAGAGATATGAAGTATTGGAGCAGGGTAATGATGATGAATTATTGAATATTTGCAAACTGGAAAGTGAGTTTCGAGAATATCCAGAAGATTTTGCCAGAATATATAAAAAATCCTGGCGCTGGTATTTATATGAATATGAAGCAAATAAAGGTAGAAGACATTTTAAGAAATACGGCTACCCAGCTAAAAATATTGCGAGGTGAAAGTGAGTATATATATCTATAGCTATTCATCGCTTAACATTAATCCCGGAGGACCGACTTATAAAACTGCCATGCTTCATAAACATTTAACCAGATTGGGATTGGATGTGAAACTATTTAATATGTGGGATATTATCAAGTTTACAGATGATGATATATTTTATGTATTTACTGCAAATATTTCCACATATCCACTCACAGTCAATCTCAAGCAAAAAGGGATAAGATATATCGTTAACCCGATCTTTTTCAGTAATCATAGTGCTAATAAAATAAGATTATATCGCAATCTGGAGAAACCATTCAGAAGCATATTCAAAAGAAGTATCAGCGATTATGATATTACAGAAACAATCTGCCGAGATGCCGAGAAGATATTACCAAACACAACATCAGAAAGAGATTTACTGCAAGCAGCTTTTGATTTAGAGGCAGATAATTTCCAGGTGATTCATAATGGGGTGGAACAGCGATTTGCTGAGGCGAATCCTGATTTGTTTCAGAAAAAGTATGGATTGAAGGATTTTGTGCTATATACAGGACACCTGGGACCTGTGAGGAAAAATGGCATGAATATCATCAAAGCCATGCAGAAAGTAGATGCTCCCTGTGTGATTATTGGTGATGCCTTGAAAAATGACGAAGGGAAAAAATGTCTGACAGAAATTGAAAAGAGCAGTAATATCACCTATCTGGGCTGGATTGAACATGATGACCCTATGCTGGAATCTGCTTATGCTTCCTGCCAGAGCTATATATTGCCCACACGTTATGAAACTCCAGGCAGAGCAGCGCTGGAAGCTGGATTGGCTGGAGCAAATATTGTTATCACTCCCAAGGGTGGAACAAGGGAATATTTTGCTGACCTGGCACTTTATCCTGATCCTCTGGATGTGAATGATATTGCCAAATCCATAGAAGACTCATTAAATAAGAAAAGGGATGCAAAGCTCAAAGAAAGGATCCTTAAAAATTATATCTGGGAAGTTATAGCAACCCAGACAAAAGAACTCATCGAAGGATTATAATGTCGATATTCACAAGGTTTAAGAAAATTATAATCAGGTTGCAGATGCATAATATAACGCGTCAAAACCTTGCTGTATTTTTCATGCCCTATATGCTTTCAATCATAAAATATGAAGTTATCAGGAAAGTAAAATTAAAACTTAAATATAAAAAAACCGGGTTAGTTTCCGTTAATATCGAGACAATATCCATGTGCAATCGCAGTTGCGAATTCTGCTTCAATCATCCGCGTTTTGAGAAAAGGTCTCAGGGAGAAATGACAACTGAGCTTTGGAAGAAGGTGATGAACGAACTGGGTGAGAATAATTTTGCAGGTAGGATCAGTCCTCATTTTTATAATGAACCACTATTGGATAAACGCCTGCCTGATCTGATAGCATATACCCGTAAAGTGATGCCTTACTGCTGGATACAGATAAATTCCAATGGAGACAGGCTTGATGAAGAATTATTGATCAATTTATATAAAAAGGGAGTGAATTTCTTTTTCATAACTAATTATGATAATGATGATAAAGAGATATTTGATAATTTGACTGCTAAATATCCAGCATTGATAAGAGTCGTTAAAAACAGCGATATGTGGAGAACAGATCGCGGTGGAGAGATATTTAAAAAGGAAAAGCATGAAAATACTCCCTGCCTGCGTCCTGCTTCACAACTGGTGGTCAACTGGCAGGGTGAAGTATTGCTTTGCTGCATGGATTATTATGCTCAATACTCTTTTGGCAACCTGAGCAGTACAGAATTATTTTTTATCTGGAATGATAAGCAATTTAGAGAGATACGGGAGAAACTTAAGATTTCTCGTCAAAAGGGCTATCCAATTTGTTTAAAATGCGATGATCCGGGATTTATCCCCTGGTAATATCATGAAAATATTAGATATTCCCATCATAAACAGGCTGCTGAATTATTCATGGGGTACTTTCCTCAATAAATTCCTGATATTCCTGCTTTTGCCAGTGATCAGCCATGCCTTGAAACCGGAAGAATACGCAGTATATTCCATATTACTACTATTTGCGTCAATTGCAGGTCATTTTTTCCAGATGGGGTTGCATCAATCGCTGATGACTTTATACCATCAGCAACCTGATGATAATGCCAGGAAAACACTGATATCCACTACCTGGAGAGCTGTAGGAGTAAACAGTCTTATCTTATCAGTACTGATTTTGCTGCTCAAACAACCACTAGGAAGTTTGCTGATCAATAGTTCTCAAAATTTCGGGCTGCTGGTGAGTTTAACAGCTTTGATGGTGTTTCTGGATGTTTTCTACGGTCTTACTTTAGTATTACTCAATATCAGACACCAGGCAAAAGAGTATGCTATTTTAGGAATGACCAGAAACCTGGTTACCTTAGCGGGAGTATTACTCCTGAGCATAAGCGGCTGCCTTAATATCACCACATTTTTCTATATAATTGTTTTTGCAAGCTTTATCTCTCTGCTTCATTCATTATACTTTTTCAAAGGTATATGGCGTGATCTTTCTGATAATGCTTCTAACTATATTCGTTTCTCATTTCCTTTATTCAAAACTATCCTCAGATTTGGTATATTTATGGTGCCAGCCACTTTTGCGGTTATATCACTGCAGAGTGCTGATAGATATATGCTCAATCTGATGTCTGCCAGAACCTTATATGATGCCGGTATCTATGCAATTGCCTATAAGATTGGCATGATCATGTCACTATTCACGGTTGTTTTTGATCTGCTGTTTTTCCCGTATATTATGCAGGAAAAGAACATGAAAGTCGTGAAAGAAAAATTAAGGATGCTGTTTTCTTTTTATTCTTTTTCTGGTACATTAATAGCAGTAGTGATAATTTTATTTTCCCGAGAGATATTTCTAATCCTGGATAGTTCATATAAAGAAGGAGCTTCACTGGTATTTTTTGGTGTAATATCCATGTATCTTCGAGGGATGTCTAATATTCTGGTTTTGGGTTTTTATATGCTCAAAAGATCAGAGGTAATAGCCCTGGCATCGGTGCTTGCTGCTGTCATCAATATTGTACTAAATTGGCTCTGGATACCCCATTTTGGCATCTTCGGGGCTGGATTTGCCTCTATAGTTGCTTACTTCTTTATTGTCATATTTAATTTTATAACTGTGGAAAGAGCTTTCAAATCTAATTACAAAGCCGGCTGGATAGTTGTCTCGCTCCTGATTATAATAGCAGTTTCATATTTTAATTACACCCATAATCAGGTTAGTATCAGCTTTTTCGCCATTAAAATCGGGTTCAGTCTTTTTATTTGCTTTATGGGATATTTATATATAAAAAGAAAGGGTTATCTGAATTATCTACTAAATAAAATAAGGCAGCAGGTATGAAATATCAATTAGGTGAATATAATACAGAAGTTATTGAAACTATTCTTGATCAGGTCGTAAAACAAGTTCCTACAAATTCATTTTGGGTCATAGATAATAAGGTTGCCAGTCTTTATCCCATTTTCAATAATTTGCCAGATACTAAGCTATTGGTGAACGCTGAAGAAACTAATAAAAATCTCAAGATGGCTGAAGAAATATTCAACTGGCTTAAATATAACAAAGTAAACAGGCAATCAACTATCGTGGCAGTGGGTGGGGGTATTACTACTGATCTCACTGGCTGGGTTGCCAGTAATTATATGCGGGGCTGTAATTTGATGCATATTCCCACAACTCTCATCGGGATGATAGATGCTGCTATTGGTGGTAAGACCGCCATAAATTTCAATCAGACCAAAAACCTGGTCGGCAGTTTTTATCCAGCCGGAAAAGTGTTCATTATCCCGGGAGTATTACAGACTCTCCAGGAAAAAGAGATTCAAGCCGGACTTGCTGAATTACTTAAAATGGCACTGTTACCTGAAAGCCGGATTTTGAAACTACTTATCGAGCTTAAATCTGAATGGAAAACTGAATTCCATACTTTGATCAATATGTCCATAGAGCAAAAAATGCTGATCTGCCAGCGCGACTTGCGAGATACGGGAGAAAGAAGATCACTGAATCTGGGACACACCTTTGCTCATGTGATCGAATCTGCCTCAAATTATCAGATAGAGCACGGCAGAGCGGTTGCAATTGGGATAATAAAAGCAGCCAGATTAAGCTATGAACTTAAGCTGATTGCAAGGGAAAGATACGATTTTATCATCAAACTGATTCGCTCTCATTATCCTGCCAACTATTTGCAATTAGAAATGTGGATAATAAATGCAATAAGCAATAAGGGCAAAGAGTTTTATGAAAATGACAAAAAGTCAAAGCTGATCCTGTTTTCAGGAGAGAATGATATCGCTGTTTTCGATACAATAGAGTGGAATAAATTTAAAAATATAATAATTGAAGTGAGTTAACAGGAGGAAATATGTGTAAACTCAAGAAGATCCAGGATGTGAATTTAAAAGGGAAAACTGTACTCATGAGAGTCGATCATAACGTTGTGAAAAAAGGAAAGATCATTGATCCTTATAGAATCGATGCCTCGTTACCAACTATTAATTATATTATTGAGCAGGGAGCAAAGCTGATCCTGATGTCACATGTGGGTCGCCCTAAAAACAAAGCAACCGGTGAAATAGAAATATCTGAAAAAAGCTCAGTTATTCCCATAGTGGAATACCTGAAGGGAAAAGGTATCAGGATAAATGCTCTTGATATAACTGCTCAAGGTAAATATGGGATTGAGCATTTAGATAGTGAATTAGTAAAAAATGCCTTCAAAGATGATAAGCTTCAGGCTATTTATTTACCTAATACCCGCTGGTTTAAAGGGGAAGAAGCCAAAGATGAAAGTAAGGAAATTCTGGGCAGGGAACTGGCAGAAATTGCCGATATATTTGTCAATGATGCCTTTGGCTCCTGGCAGCCTCATGCTTCCACGATTATGCCAGCAAATTATATTCCTGCCTATGCTGGAGTATTAATGCAAAAAGAAGTACATCATCTGGATAGCGTTCTCAATCCTCAGAAACCATTTGTTGCCGTGGTTGCCGGCTCAAAATTTGATACCAAAATCCAGCCACTATCTGCATTATTAAAAAGAGCTGACTATTTGATGCTGGGTGGTGTTATCTATAATGCCTTTCTCAGCGTGAAATATGGTGTTCAGATAGCTGGTGTGAGTGAAGAAGATAAGCTTGCTGCCCGTGATTTTGTGGAATTAACCAGCCAATATCCTGGTAAAATTATTGAACCACGCTATATTATAGAATCAGATAGTCTGGAAGGCAGGTTTGAAGGAAAATATCGGACTGTGGATATCAAGAATCTCAAGGAAGGTGATAAACTAAATTACATCCTTGATATTGATAAATCTTCTTTCCAGCAGGATGATATCAAAGACATTTTTGCTAAAGCAGGGACTTTCTTTGTTAATGCTGTGATGGGATTCACCCCACACTTCACGGAAGGTACGATAGCACTGGACAGCCTGATCGCAAAAAATCACAAAGCAAAAAAACTATTTGGTGGGGGGGATACTTTACAGGAATTCAATACTTTACTGCCTGAAATCTATCAGCAGGCTTTAAATGATGAACTTTATTATTTCTTTACTGGTGGTGGCACAATCTTAAAAGCCATATCAGAAGGATCCGCCTGGGGACTGGAACCAGTGAGGGTCCTGAAAGCATAAATATGAGTGATGGTGACTTGTGACCGGTAACGATCTGAATTAAGGCTGGAACTAATTTGAATAAATATCGGGAATGGGGATGTGAACAGCGGATAATTTATTATTTAGCAAGTAATTAGTCATTAATTTAGTAAATCTGCTCCTACTACTAAGCAAATTTAAACGAGAAAAAAGTCAAAATATAGGAAAAATAGTGTAACCAGATAAGCTGCTTACGTTGAACAAAGTATAATGCGTTAATTAATTTACGGGGGTAATTTATGAGCGTTAATACAGAATTCCTGCTTGACAAATGTCAAGAGAATATAAAAAAGCCTTACTATTGCAGTATTTTTATCGAAAGAATAAATAAGGA
>JAVCCT010000133.1 GCA_030765325.1 Candidatus Stygibacter frigidus
CGATTAAATGTAATGTGATATAAAAGTAAGGATAATAGGAGTTCTGAACGTATTCCGGGCAGGACTTCTGGGATCCGGCAGGGGTGACATTTTACCTTGCGCTTTATCATTCGCAAGGTGGTTTTATTTCGTTAGAATAATTCTGCTACGGTGAGGGGTTTGGCTTCACCTATCCAGGCGTATTTTACTTTTCCTACATAGATAGTATGGTCGCCTGATTCCACTTGCGTGATCACTTCACATTCAAAATTGGCTGCGGCATCTTTGAGGATAGGCAGTCCGGCATAGCGACCTTTGAACCAATTACTTTCTATAGTTTTTAATTTATCAATTTCTGCGCCTGACTTCGTGCCTGATAAACGGGTAAACTCTACCAGTTCAAGACTGGGCAGGCAAAGATTAAATACTCTGTTCTCCTGCAGGCACTTATAAGAAAATCTGGTGTGCCCTATGGAAATGGCAAACATCACAGGGTCAATGGAAGTTCGCATGAACCATTCGAGAGTTATGGAATTAAATTTATCGGGCTCAATCTGGACAATAGCAACAGCTACCTTTTGGGGGTGCTTCACTTTCTGGGTTACAGCATTGATCTCCATTCTTTGCATTCTTTCTCCTTCTTATATCAATTTAATTGACAATATTTATCTTTATCCCATTTTGTAATAAACTGAAAAATAAGCAAGAGGTTTTATGTCATATATAGTTTTAGCGAGGAAATACAGACCGCAAACATTTGAAGAAGTGTATGCTCAGGATCAGATAACCCAGATACTTAAGAACAGCATTGAAATGAATAGAATAGGTCATGCCTACCTGTTTACAGGACCAAGAGGTGTAGGTAAAACATCTTTGGCCAGGATATTTGCCAAGAGCCTTAATTGCCTTGAGGAAAAAAATGAAGATCGACCCTGCAATAAATGTGAGAATTGTCTTGAAATAACGCAGGGGTCTTCGCAGGATGTTATCGAGATTGATGGTGCTTCAAATACGGGCGTGGAAGACATCCGTGACTTGCAGAAAGAGCTGCTTTATTCCACTAGTAATTCGCGATTTAAAATATATATCATTGATGAAGTCCACATGCTCTCTAAGAATGCTTTCAATGCTTTATTAAAGACCCTGGAAGAACCACCGGATAATGTAATATTTATCTTTGCAACAACTGAACCACATAAAGTGCTGCCAACTATAATTTCCCGGTGCCAGCGTTTTGATTTTAAGCGAATCCCAATCAAAAAGATAGTAGCCAGGCTCAAGGACATCTGCAGGCTGGAAAAGCTAATTATCACAGAAGAATCATTATTCTATCTGGCAAAAATGGCTGATGGCAGTATGAGAGATTCACAATCACTGCTTGATCAGGTGCTGGCTTATGGCAGAGACGAGATCAATCTGGAAGATATTCTGGAAATATTTGGTACGGTAGCGGTGGAAGTATATGAAAACATGATGCAGTCAATCCACGATCAGAAAACTTCTGAGGTTATTACGTCACTGCATTCCGTGCTGGAAAAAGGAACCGACCTGCAGGAATTTCTGAATGGCCTTATGGAATATATCCGCAATCTGACTTTGCTCAAAATCGGAATAGAACCGGAAGAAGTGGCTCCGCGGGAACTGGAGCAGATGAAAAGCATAGCCGAATTATTCAATGAAAAGGAGCTGATCTATCTTATCAGTATGCTCATCCGCACCAAGGTTGACGTTAAGAGCAGCAATAATTCTGTATTACTGGCAGAGATGGCATTTATCAAGTTTTCCCATATCGCTGAGATGAAGTCTCTGGAAGATATATTAAGCAATCTTGATAAGATACCTACCCAGAGGGCAAGTGCAGCAAAACCAAAGAAGATTGCATCACCTCAACAAAATAAGCCTACCCTCCCGAATAGACAGGAAAGAAAACTGCATAATAATGTTCTGAAAGAGAAAATTGAATCTGAAAAAGAAAGTGAAAGGGCAAAAGATCTTTTTAAAGACCTGGATCTGGAAAAAATAAAACAATATCTGCCAGCTTTAGCCAAAACCATTAGCAAAGAGAAAATTGTAATCGCCAAAGAACTGAAACCTGATAAGTTGACCCATTTTGATAATAATGTACTCACAATGGTAGTAGATAAAAACATCACTCTTTCTCAAATGACCAGAAGTCAAGAATGGCTGGAAGAGGTTTTTTCCAATTATTTTGGTCATCCAATCAAGTTCAAATTCAATCTGCAGGCACTTGAACGGGTTAAAACGCAAATGAACCCGAGTATTTATGATATAGAGAAAAGTAATCCTGAGCTGGCAAAGAACTTAAGGAAGATAGATCCTAACATGCAGATAACCACCTTGATAAAAAATGAATATTGATCTATTTATCTATATAGGACTCTTTTTTTCTGCTATATATACTCTTATACTGCTATCTTTTGTGTTCGGGATATCAAGTCTCACCCACCTGCGGGATAAATATTTTAAACAAATCTCTGTGATAATAGCTGCCAGAAATGAGGAAAAACATTTACCTGCCTTATTGAAAGCAATTGCAAAACAGGAGTATCCGACAAACAGTTTTCAAGTTATTATAGTAGATGACAGATCAGTTGATAATACCTGGCAGATACTGAGTAATGAAATAAAAAAATATGATTGGCTGCAGATATTTAGAGTTACTGAAGAGAATCCTGAATTAGTTGGCAAAAAAGGGGCATTGAAGCTGGGGATCACCAAAGCAAAGTATGAAATACTGGCATTTACTGATGCGGATTGCCTACCGGGCAGGAAGTGGTTAAAGGAAATTAATGCCCTGATGACCGCTGAGACTGATTTCCTGTGTGGATATTCACCTTTGATAGGTACTGGTAGATTTGTAGGTCTGCTGAAGAATCTGGAACGCAGCTCAATATTCGCCGTGATCGCCGGCAGCTTTGGTCTGGGCTGGGATATCACATCAGTAGCGAGGAACCAGGTTTACCGTAAGAGCAATTTTATGAAAATAAATGGCTTTGCAGGAATAGGAAAACAGCGGTCAGGAGATGATGATCTGCTGCTGCAAAAGATGTCACCAGTTATTAGGAAACGGAACTTTATCTTTGAACCTCTGGCAAGTGTGGAGAGTTTTGATAAGCCTAATATGCAGGAGCAAATCCATCTGGAAACGAGGCGATCTTCCAAATGGAAATTATATCCGCTTCCTATCCAGTTGCTGACTCTATTTGTGCTGGTATTTTATCTGATCATTGCCTGCGCTTTTATCTTAACTATATTTGGCAATTTATCCTGGTTGCAATTCATATTTCTTAATCTACCCAAAATTCTGGGTGAATTTATTCTACTGGATGTTTTCCTGACCAGAACCGGACAATTAAAACAATTAATAGTATTTCCCATTGCAGAGATATTATATATCCCTTACTATGTATATTTTGGACTAAGAGGCACATTCGGGACATATAAATGGAAAAAGTAATCAGACAATATCAAAATACCTTAGCCAAATTTAAAGAGCAGAAAGCTGAGATCCATAGACTATGGAATATTGATGAAGAGAGCGCTCAACTGCTTTTTATGCTGGTGCTTATCCGCCAGGCAAAATATATCGTGGAGATAGGCACTTCCAATGGCTATTCCACTTTCTGGCTTGCTTCTGCTGCTTTGCGGACCCAGGGAAAGGTTCACACTATAGAGGTGGATGATAGCCGCTATGAACTGGCTAAGCAGAATCTGGTGGAATTACCAAATATAATACAGTATCATGCTCGAGCAGAAGATATACTTGCCAGTTTTGAGACCGGGATTGATTTTCTCTTTATTGATGCCGGCAAGCCTGGGTATATAGATTATCTTAGATCACTTGAGGATAAATTAGCTCCTCACGCAGTAGTTGTAGCAGATAATATCTGCTCTCATCCCGAGACAACAGGTACTTATAGAAATTATATTGAATCAAGTCCTGCCTATATCAGCATGGTGCATGATATAAATGCAGGTTTGCAAATAGCATATTATCAAGGATAAAGCAGAGAGAGGTCATTATGGAGCCATTGTTAATTGGAATTGCGGGAGGAACTGCTTCCGGTAAAACGACTATTGCCAATAGGATTGCTGGAGCGATCAAAGGTAATATTATCATAATCAGACAGGATAATTATTATCATTCCTATCCTGACAAAACATTTGAAGAACGAGCCAGGCTCAATTTTGATCATCCCCATGCTTTTGATACTGAGCTATTGGTCTCACACCTTAAAAAGCTGAAAAACAATCTGGCAGTAGAAATCCCAGTATTTGATTATATCACACACCTGCGTTCCAATGAAACAATAGACATCCAACCGGCAAAAGTGATCATCCTGGAAGGAATTCTTATCTTTGAGAATAAGGAACTGAGAGATTTGCTTGATATCAAGTTATTCATTGATACCGATGCTGACCTGAGAATTATCAGGCGTATGGAGCGTGATATCAAAGAACGAGAGCGCAGCTTTACCAGTATCATTAACCAATATCGCTCCACTGTACGCCCTATGCATCTTGAATTTGTGGAACCCAGTAAACGATTTGCAGATATTATTATCCCGGTAGGTGCTCATAATAATGTGGCTATTGATATGATAATCCGCTCCATAAAACAAAAACTTTCTATAAGGGAGGAAGACTGATGAAATACTATATTTTGATCATAATTGTCCTTGCTGTCTGGTTTATGCAGGCAGATGATATCACAGTTTACCAATCAAACGGGCAGGGTTTTGCCCTGGTGCATGCAGTTCAACATACGCAGCTTACAAAAGGTGAAAATGAAATCGAATTGCAAAACCTTGCTGAACAGATCAGAGTAAATTCTCTCCTGCTTAATGACAACCAGCAGGGAGTTGAGATCATCAGACAAAATTTCAGTCCTAATTATTCCAGAGCCGGAAACATTATTGAAGATGCGATTGATCGAATTATAAGCGTTACTAACTCTGATGGTGAATCTATCCGGGGGATTTTACGTTTTTATGACGGGCAATATCTGGGGATCAGTGATACTGCTGCAGATGAATTTCATCTGGTGAAAGAGCAGAAAATAGCAGATTTCCATTTCCAGACTTTCTTTGATGATGTAAATAACTTCTCACCGAGTGTTTCCTGGCTGCTAAATTCCTCAAAAAAACAGGATATTGAGCTCAATTATTCCTATCTTACTGGCAGTATTGGCTGGGACGCTATTTATCAAACCATCTGGGATGGTGATAAGAAGTTATTAACCCTTAACAGTCAGGTGGAATTAACCAATAACTGTGGAAAAGACTTCCTGGGTAGTAAAGTGAAATTAGTTGCCGGGGATGTGAAGAATCTGGATCAGGAGACCAACATGAGAGCAGCTAAAACTTATGCTCTGCATGAAGATACTGCTGCAATGGGGATGCCCGTATCACGCTCTTCGTTATCATCCTTTCATCTTTACACACTATCCACACCTATTGATTGCCCTGATAATAGCAGCAGGCAGTTTCAGCTATATCCATCTACAATTATTAAAGCGAAAGAATATTATTTATTCAATAGTAATGGCTACGAAACGAAGCTGCAAAAAACTATTGCCTTTAAAAACTCTAAGGAAAATGGTGCTGGCAATCCTCTGCCTCAGGGTACTGTGAAAATGTATACTCCTGATAAAACTGATGGTCAATTGCAATTCATTGGTGAGAGTGTAATAGAAAATTCACCAACTGATAAGACAGTAATTTTAAAATTAGGAGATGCCTTTGATCTTAGTGGAGAAACCAAAACCATGAATGTGCAATATTCTGATAACCGTAGAAAAGTAATCAGCAGTGATTATCAGATAGTATTAAATAATAACAGCGAAGAAGATGTCGATATTATCGTAAAGCATCAATTGGACAGACAGTTGCCAGAAATTATAGGGGCAGATTTTGATTATGAAAGAACTGATGCCTTCACGATGGAAATAAAACTGAAAGTAGCTGCTGGCTCAGAAAAAACTCTCTCCTGGTCACAGACAAGATAATTTTAGTGATGTAATTTCTATTTAAATAAAAAAAAGATTGCTTGATTTCTTGTTTTATAGCATTTGTCGAAAGTGAATGTTTGAGTATAAGGAGTTTGGTATTGAGTATTCTAAATAGAAAGTTTTCTCTCAGTTTTCTGGAAGGACCAGCAAAGATGCCGGTTAATCCCATCACTCTTTCTTTCCCAAATCTGCTGGAAAAGAAATACTCAGATGAACATTTTGACTCTTCAATACTATTTATCAGGATATCTTATATATTTGGGATTTTGATGTATTCTGCCTTTGCTTTGGTGGATTATAAATTAGCACCAGAGAGCTATCTTACTTTATTCAAAATACGCTTTTTCTTCATTTGCCCCATAATCCTGATATCAATCCTGATATCGTTTTGTAAATGGTTCAAAAAAGCCTGGCAGACCATAATTATAATCTCCCTTTTCCTTTCCGGTATTGGGATCATTTTAATGCTTCTTTCCAGTTCTCAGCTTGTTGCTCAAAATTATTATGCCGGTTTGATCCTGGTATTAATTTATGGCTACTTCCTGATAAAACTTCGCTACCTGTATGCAACTATCAGCGGAGCATTGCTGGTGATCATTTACTTTTTAGTTGATTACTTCTTATTGGATATACCTTCCCAGATAAGTTTTGCTAATGGTTTCTTTCTATTTTCAGCAAATATATCTCTGATGATCGGGAGTTATTTCATAGAATATTATACCCGTCGAGATTTTTATTCACGTCATTTGCTTGATTTAGAGCGAAAAAACGTAGAAAATGTTAATAAAGAGCTGGAAATTAAAGTAAAAAGAAGAACGGCAGAAATTGATAAGATAAACCAGGAGCTACTTAAGAAAATTAATCAACTCCGGCATTCACAGCAGGAATTAAAAGAGAATGAAGAGCAGCTCAGGCTGGCATTTGATGCCAGTAATGCTTCTGTGTGGAGCATTGATCTATCAAATTTGAAGTTGTTGGTGAATGATCTATATCAAAATATCCTTAATTTCCCTTCTGATCAATTGACTGATGTTTATGACTTTGACCTAATCCATCAAGAGGATAGAAAGAGATTTAAACTGGAAGTCGATAAATTGCTTATACGGCAAACTGATATGTTTGATATTGAATTTAGATTGCAGGCTTATGATAATTCCTGGAAGTGGCTACATGCCTGGGGAAAAATATCAGAATTCAATTCAACTGGTGAACCTTTAACTGTATTAGGAACAGTATTTGATATCACCATCAGAAAAGAGAACGAGCTTGAGCTAAATAAATATCGCCTGAATCTGGAAAATTCAGTTAGAGAAAGAACCGA
>JAVCCT010000063.1 GCA_030765325.1 Candidatus Stygibacter frigidus
AGATGGAGATCATTACTATAATATACTGAATCAGGGAGAATATTATTATTTATACTTGAATGATAACGATCAGAATACAATCCGAATAGATAAATATGACGATACCTGGCAATTGTCTGCGACCGGCAGTGAATTAGCTTACAACTATTATTTGCGATATGTGCAGGTAAAACCGGATGGTAATATTCTACTTCTGGAAGATAGTCTGGATAATCTGATCTTAATTGAATATAATGAATCTGGAGAGTTGATAAGTCCTGAAACAGGCTGGCTGGCAATTAGTGCTAATTATAACAGTTACAGTATCAGAGGAGATCAGCAGGGTAACTGCTATATAACCGACACAGTGCTGGATGAGAATGATCAGGAAGGATTTTCCGTGCAAATATTGAATAATGATAGTGAATTGGTTTTTGCTGATAATGGATTATTATTCTGTCAAAATAAGGATATCTATCCCATGCAAAGCCAGATAATTCCTTTGGAAGATAAAACGGCGATCTTCTGGATAGAAGCCACAGATTATTCTTCCCGGGTAATGATTCAGTATGTAGATAATGAAGGGAATACTTTATTACCTGATGATGGATTGCAATTGCTCTATAATAATGATTATCAGTCCAATTTTGAATATATTTATGGGGATGAAATAAGCATCATGGTCAAAGAAACCGGAAGGACTGACTGGATGGGAGATGAATACACCTATTTTCATAATATCAAACTTGATGATCAGCCTTGGCTTCAGTGGGGAGATACCGGACTCAATTGGGATGGAGCAGAAATTTCAGGAGATTTGCATGCCTTAAGGCATGGTGAAGACGCTCTCCTTATTTACTGGCAGAATCATAATGAGCAAACCAGGGCGCAATTAATCGAAGCTGGAGAATTTATGCTGCCAGAGGATTATTCTTTGGGTATTGATATGGGCACAATACGATCAATTACTGATAATTATTGTACATATAGTCAAGGAAGTGATATTCTGCTTATCCGCTGGAATGATGATTTTGAACCTGTATGGGATTCCCCCGTCTGGTTGGCGGGAAAGAGTTACTATGATGGAGCTTCATTTGAATATATATCAGATAGTGATCTGGTGAAATACTGGGTAAGTTATGAAGGCAGCCAGATGCAGGAATATAGCTGGAGAATAAAAAAGCAGATCATTACCAGTGAGGGTGAAAAACTGTTGGGTGTTTATGCTCCTATAATGCTTGATAATGAAGATATTAAGATCAGAGATTTTTTCCAGGTAGAAGAACCTGAACAGATCGGGATAGTTTGCGGTGATGAAAATGAATTACTTATTAAATACATGTCAATGTCGGGTGAAATTATCAGTGATGATTTTATCACTTTTGATGATTTATCCGGTAGAGCTTTTACGGATATTTATACTCAGCAATCAATGCTGTTTATTAAAACCGCTTTCTATAAATACCGCTCTACTATGTCAGGAATATGTGTATATGATTTAGATGGCAATGGTATTGAAGGATTGCCAGATGCAGATTTTGCCATTCCATCAGAATCATTTTATGACCTGCAAACTGATGATAATGGTATTTATTACTGCTGGAGGACCCTGCATCTCCAAGAGGATTTTTATATCCAGGAAAATGGCTATGACGCCTATGCACAGATGATCAATCTGCCAAATAATGGAAACACTAATGAGCAATTGCCAGTAGCATACTCAGGATTGAAAACCTATCCCAACCCCTTCAATCCAGAAGTAAATATCAGTTGGCAGCTTGCTGATATCAGTGATGAAAGCAACCTATGTATCTTTAATATTAAAGGGCAAAAAGTGCGGAAATATTCTGTAAACACAAAAGCTGGTCAGATAACCTGGAACGGCAAAGATGCAAATCAGCAGCAATGCGCCAGCGGAGTATATCTCCTGAGATTGCAAAATGGTAATGAAAAACAGGCAGCTAAATTGCTAATGTTGAAATAAATAGAGATAATTCTATTCCGTTAACAAGGTTAATAGCGTTTACTTTGTTTAAAATTCTAAAACAATCCGGATGCTTATCCGATATCTGTGCTTAACAATTTAACCTGCCTGTATTTTTTCAACATTGGTTTATTCTTGTATTTTATTATTTGCGAAATATTGACTTAACCCATTATGCAACAGTAAGATACATAGTTAGGATATCTTACTTTGGTAAAATACCGTCAAAACTATTAATAACCGAATTCTTTAAGGGCGTTTTTCTTTTTTCGCCATTTAGGTTTAATTTTTATCCAGAGATCAAGTTTGGCTCTTTTTCCAGTGATCTTATATATCTCCCTTTCCGCATTCAATCTTAAAGATTTGATCTTTTCACCAGCTTTACCAATAAGAATGATCTTCTGAGATTTTCTTTCCAGCCAGATATTTGCTGAAATTTCCACTTTATTGTGGAAATCCTGATATTTTTCCACCATAACTGTAGAACTATAAGGGATTTCATCCCGAAAATTAAGAAATATCTGTTCTCGGATGATCTCCTGGGCAAAGAAACGCAATGGGAGATCACTCAATTCTTCGGGACCATAATAAGGTGGGTTATAGGGCAAATAGGCAGTGATAGTCTCTAAGAAAGGAGCAATATCATTTTCCACCAGCAGAGACATAGGTATCACTTTATCAAAATCTTCCTTACGAAGCTCTTCCAGAAGCGGTTCAACCGTTTCTGGTTCCACCAGATCAATTTTATTGAGCAAAGCTAGTTTGGGGATTTTTATATTGCTGATTAATTTTAGCGTCTGCTGATCATAATCAGTCGGAAAATGGTTCGCATCTGTGATAAAGAGAATCAGATCCGCATCCTTGAGGGCGATCTTGATATAGTCCATCATCCTGTTATGAAGTTCATAACGCGGTTCCAAGAAACCCGGTGTATCCAGAAAAATGATCTGAAGGTCTTCCCCATTCAATATACCTTTAATCTGGTGCCTGGTAGTTTGAGGTTTGGGACTCACAATAGAGAGCTTTTCACCCAGGAGACGGTTCATAAGGG
>JAVCCT010000384.1 GCA_030765325.1 Candidatus Stygibacter frigidus
ATGATAATACCTATTTCTTTTTCTCTAGTCAGAGAAAAACCGATGATCCAACTGATGGTCAGCAAAGTGGCGATATTTATTGCTTACCATTTGACTGGGATAGTATGAATGCACATCATTTTAATTTCATTTCAACTGCTTTCAGCGAAGTTAGAGTTCGAAGGTATATGCCTACTATTAGGACATCGGTAGATCACCTGTACGCATTATATAATGAAGATCATTTGTTTAACTGGGTTGTCGATGGTGATAACATGACTACTGCAATCACTTATGGACCTTTTTCCGCTTATGTTCATAATACATTCTTTACTTTCGCCGGTGCAGTAGATACTGACCGGCTGGAACTGATGGGTGGAGTTTATACTGAGAATGTGGCAGTGGATGCTGATGTGACGATAGATGGTAATAAAGTTGCAGAAATTAATCCAGTAACTGGGTATTCTTTCGAATTAAACAATGTAGATAACACAAACTGCACGATTGAAGAGTGCATGATCATGGACGGCATTCAAAATAATGGCTCCGGAACAGTTACAGCAGCGTATAATTACTGGGGAGAAGATATACCCACAGATGATATGTTCAGTGGAACTGGAACTATATTATATATTCCCTGGTATTCTGATGAAAATATGACAACACTGGCTTATCCTACCCCAGATGTTACTGTAAGTTACGATGGATCAGAACCAACTATATCCTGGACAGGTAACTATCCTGGTGCAAGTTATACCGTTTATGGAAGCGATGATCCTACAAATATCAGCAACTCAGTTGATGTAGCAAACGGACAGGTACCTACTCTTGTAGTAGACTATTATCAGTATTATGCCGTAACAGCAACAGTTAGTGAAATTGAATATACAAATTATGCCGGAAAGGCTGGATATACACCGGTAACCTATTATCACGGTTATAACTACCTTCCTGTTAGCATGGATTACGGTTTTACTGATGTATTAACATTTGCTACCCTTTATGGTACCGGAAATATTTTTGCCGATCATTTTACAGTGAACAAATGGGACGTTGCAACTCAGGGCTGGATTTCTGTAGGATATACACCAGAAGGATGGGACGGAAATTTTGCTATTTCGGTTGGTGATGTTCTCATTATAAATGATACTAATCTTTCTGGCTCTAATTCTGTTAACTACAGCGGTACGCTCCCATCAGAATGGGCAACCTTTGATTTGGTAACCACTTCAACAACTGATCTCAATCTGATATATTTACCATTAAATGAAACTAGCCTAACGTCATTAAGTTTAGTTGGGTCTGATATTGGTTTAGATAATTGCAATACATTGAGTATTTGGGATGCAAGTATTCAACAATGGAGTTCTGCTACATATCTAAGCGGATGGCAAATATGGATTAATGATGGTAGTATTTCAACAGGACAAGCCATCATGCTGGGTGCATTACAGAATTTCGACTGGCCTGATTAGAGAATATCTGAAAATGGTGAGCAAAAATAATAAGGAGAATTAATTATGAAAAAAATAATTACATTGATGATGATGCTGGTTCTCTCCGCTGCCCTATTTGCAGGTATTCCTCATCCTGTATTTGTAGAGTTTGAGGGAACTCCTGAGAGCTTTGAAGCTTATTTGGCAAGCGATATAACAACCTTCCTGGAAGATACTTCGGTTGGTTGCGGAATTTTAGTAGAACCCGGTGTATACAATCTGATCATGGTAGAATGCGGTAATTTCCCGATTTGGGCTTTGGATGACATTCTCTATATTGTGATGACAGATAATGATGAAGAACAAACACAATGGTGTGAAGTTTCACTTAGTTATGATAATGTACAGGTAATTACTGCCCCTATCTGGAATTTTGGCACACCTGAAGGTGGCGAGATTATTCAGGAAGGTGTATTTGCACCAGGGTGGAATCTCTGGAGTTATAATGTGCAGCTTGAAAGTAATGCTGTTGACACTGTATTTGCACCAATGTTACCGATTAATGATGGATTTCTTACCAAGGTAAAAAGCATCACTCAAAGTTATGATCCCGCCCTTGATCCTAATTTCAATACCCTTGAGTTACTGGTTGATGGTTATGGATACTGGGTACAGGTTTCTGCTACTGATGAGCTAAATCTTACTGGAGCCGCAATAGATTTGGGTACGGTAATTGCTCTTGATGCCGGCTGGAATCTGGTAGCTTATCTACCTCAGGATACAGATACTCCAGTAAATGCTTTTTCTGCTTTAATTGGAGATACTACCTTTGAGAATCCCATTTATGATAATCTTACAAAAATAAAAAGCATTACCCAAAGTTTTGATCCAGCTCTTAATCCCAATTTCAATACTCTTGACAGCCTGTATGCTGGAAATGGTTATTGGGTAGAACTTCTAACAGCAGCAAATTTCGCCTATGTACCTTCAGGAAGGGATATAATAGTATCAGATGCTGTAGAATATATCTGGACACCGGTAATTTATACAAATAGCACCTGCGCATACGCCAGTCTGGAAACAGAAGGTCAAGTAGGAGCGTTTGTGGATGGCGAATGCCGTGGTGTAAGCCAGATCAATAATGGCTGCGTATCACTGGTAATCAATGGAACAGAAGAAGAAATAGCAACCTTTAAGCTTTATCAGAATGGTCAGGTTACTGATCTTAATACAGAGATCACAACAGCACCAGGTGAAGATATATTCTTTGATTTCACCACAGATGCACCAGTGACTACTCAGATGATGAAAGCTTATCCTAATCCCTTCAATCCAGTAACAACAATCGCTTATCAGACCTCAGAAGCTGGTAATGTAAATATTGCAATATATAACATCAAGGGACAGAAGGTAGCAGAGCTTGCTAATGAAAATCAGTCAGCAGGAGCACACAGTGTAGTGTGGAATGCTGCCGGGCAGGCAAGTGGAATATATTTTGTAAAAATGACTGCAAGTGGAACTGAACAGATTCAGAAAGTTATTCTGATGAAATAAATCTCTCTCTCCTCTTTACATAAAAACCGCTCCTCCCCGGAGCGGTTTTTTTTAGTTTGCGCAACCAGATCATCCCTGATCTGAATTAAAGAAATGTAATGTAAAATGTAAAATTAAATGTAAGAATAATTAAGCCGCGAACAAACGCGAACAAATTTAATGTAATATAAGATTTAATGAGCAACGAATAGCTTTCATAAATTACAGTTCATCAAGACAAGACAAACTATACGAACTAAATAGATATAATATTATAGTTGCTGCTTTTATATTGATAACTCTGTAAATATCTGATATTTCGTTGTTGTCATGATGAGCCGTAAGTTTTCAAAGTCTATTCATCAATCAAAAAAGATA
>JAVCCT010000228.1 GCA_030765325.1 Candidatus Stygibacter frigidus
GTTATGCCTACTTTATGAGGGTCTATCATTCCTTTTTCTGCCAGATGATTGATAGCTGCTTCCACGGAAAGACAGGTTTGACTGATAAAAGTTTCATTAACTGTTTCCGGATCGCCGATGATGGGAATAGAGGCATCAGCAATCACAGCATAGCCGGATAAAGCAAAATATCTGATACTCGCACCATAAAAATAGGTGAAAGTATCTGCTGATTTACTGGATTGACCGGCAGTAGAAAGATCAGTATATTCCTCAGGATAGGCATTGATCACCAGGGGTAGAGGTGTGATTCCATCCCAATCTGGCGGTAAATACAAAGTGCCGGAGAGCATCACGCTGTCAGCACGCTCATAATGGATAACTTCTTTAGGCAGATTTGCCCACTCAGGATAGGGGTTTTGATAATCTGTTATCCAGCGGATATCCCGAGTATCTGTGTCATAAATATAATAATTACGGGGATTATCCTGATTTTGAGCACTCACCACTAAATGCTTGAAATCATCATTAATAAAGCAAACCGGAGTTTCCAGCCAGCCATCTCTGCTGCGGAAAATTAACTGTTTCTCTTTAGTCAGCAGATTTACTTTTGCCAGATATGGATAGCGACCCTCAGGACTGGAACCTTTATTATTCAGATAATACACATGATTATTCTGATGAATAAAAAGTTCTTGATTATATTCATTTCTGCGGGTCAGCAGGCTGCCGGGAAAATTGTATTGATCCTGAATACTGCGGTCATCAATAATTATCGGTTCAGTAGCTGCCAGATCAGCGAGCCAGCCTCTTTGCCACAATTTATCACGATCATATTCATAAACAATGAACCAGCCGGGTTTTTCTGACCACTGGATATAACGATAGCGCTGCTGCAGCCTCATAAATTCACGGGCTTCGCCTGTTTCTATATTCTCTAAAATCATTAGTTTGTCACGATGATCAACTTCAATTTTTGGGTCTCCCTCATCGAGGGCTTCCACCCAGATGAGACTGGCAGGCATTTGGGGCTGCCATTCAAAACTGCGTTTGCCGGCATAAACACCACCAATAGGTATCTGATCAGTAAGGGGTCTATCTTCCAGGATTCTTACAGTTTTGCCTTTAACATTCCAAATCTTATATTGACGCGGAAATCTATACCAGGGCAATTCCCGGGAAAATGGTTTATTGATCTCTGACACGAATATATAATTATTATCAGGTGAAAGCTCCAGCCAGCTATAGATACCAGGCTCGCCAATTTCTTTATACTTCAATTTATTTGCGTCAATGATCACTGCCTGCGAGGTAAAGAAATATTCAAATTGCACCTCATCAAAGCTGTTCTGCAAAAGATTGGTATAGGTGCGGGTTTGGCTTGTTTTGCCAAAAGTTTCCTGAATAAGGGGTTTTTCTGGTATTAAAGGAGCAGTGGGACGCTCAGCTCTATCAGCAGGAATAGATTTTGCCAGTAGATGCCGATTATCATTAAACCATTGCAGGTCAATATCCAGGGCATCATTAAGACGCAGCTCTTTTAATTCCCGGTATTTATTACGCTCCAAATCATATATTCCCAGATATATGCCATCTTCTTCCTCATGGATAATAGCCAGTAATTTCTTATCAGGAGAAAAAGAAGTGCTCCTGATCCTGATGCCATCGGGCAGAGCTAATTCCTGCTTTTCTCCATTTTCCAGATTAACCAGCCTGATAACCGTCTCCGGATATTTGTCATGCACGCCATTGATGATTGGATCAATTTTTTCACCAGCAAGTCCCAGTTCTTCCCGCGCCAGATCAGCCAATGTGATATCTCGCGAATATTCCTTTTCCAAAGCAATTGGCAGATATTTAACGAACTGCATATAGGGCAAAGGCGGGATATTATAAATTTCCTGTATTTTATCTGAGGGCGTTTTATAACCATCTGCTGTCAATAGAGCTGGTACTATCAGAAGCACGACTAATAATATGATAATTTCCTGCATAATTAATTTTTTTTATCCTTTTTTTCTTTTAATTGAATTTCTTTAATCTTCTTTTCCAGTCCAGTAATTTTTTGAAATACCATTCCCTGCATCAATAATTATTTCACACTTTCAATTATTAAACCTAATCAATCAAGGAGTTGGGCAATGTTTCTTTAAGGACGTAGTGGACGTTGTGGACGTTGTGGACGTTGTGGACGTAGTGGTAAAGTATCAGTCAGTCCAAGTTGTCCAGGAGTTCTGATTTACTATGCATCAGGGGGGGGCAGGTTATAATAGCCTATAATGGGTTATTACAGGCTTTGGAAATAAAAGTTAAATATTCGGGGTATATATATTTGAAAATGGGCAGGGAAGATCGAGGGAGCGAGGGAACGAAAGTGCGAAAGTGCGAAAGTGTGACGGTGCGACTGCTGGAAAACACGAGGGAACGAAAACGAGACAGCACGACTGCTTGACTGCAGGACTAAACGAAGACTGGAGTAATTGAAAATGTGAAGAGGGGAAGAGGCGAAGAGGCGAAGAGGCGAAAGTGCGACGGTGCGACTGCTGGAAAACACGAGGGAACGAAAACGAGACAGCACGACTGCTTGACTGCAGGACTAAACGAAGACTGGAGTAATTGAAAATGTGAAGAGGCGAAGAGGCGAAATCGCGAGGGCACGACTGAAGGACTTCTGGACTACGTCGAAATGTAAAATTTAAAATGAAAAAAAGTTAAATATTGGGGGTATAAATTTTTGAAAAGGGGGAAAAATGTAAGTTTTTGTTGTAATTGATATTATTGCAGGTGATTATGACCTAACACTTTCCTAACATTCCCTAACATTTCCTTACATTTTTTAGTTTTTGTTATTGGTGAGCTGGAGTTTTTTTGGAAGAGAATGATTCACTTCCAAGTATCTTTATATTATAATTTAACTTATTTTGTGTTTTAGGCAAGCACAATAATATTGTATAATCTTTGTGTGAAAAGGCTATGCCACTCATTTTTTTTATTCTTCATTTCACAAGATTAAAATCTGGTGTTAATGAGATTGCTAAAATTAGCAAATTGGATGGTATATAAATCATTTAATATCATATTGTTAGGCAGTTATCATTTCCAAATTACGAGGGGATGCCAGTATTGACGATACTTTATGTTAATGAGATATTAAATTATGATAAGTAAGCAGATTTAGCTCTAAACAAATGGTTAATATCCTGGAGATAATATGCTGTACTTTATGCATCAGCAGCTAATTGCATAGTTATGGATCAATCCTGCTTTTCCTTTTTATCATTTAATTGTTTTTCTTTGAGTTTATCCCACCAGTCCAGTCTTTTGCGAATTTCTTTTTCAAAGCTAAAATTGCTGGGTTGATAATATTTCTTTTCCGGTATAGCATCAGGGAAATATTTCTGGTAATAATAGCCATTCTCATAAA
>JAVCCT010000157.1 GCA_030765325.1 Candidatus Stygibacter frigidus
CTTTTTTCTATGAAGACACCGACAAACAAATCAAAGGCGATTTTAAAGCTTATGATACAACAAATAAGAAATGGCGTCATCTAAATTTCTTCCAATATGAATGTTACATTCATGCAAGGGTTCCTCGAATTAAGTTAGATAATAATTCTGTGAAGTTGATAAAAACGCCTTGGGAAGGTGAAAGTAACGGTTTTACACTTCTTTTTGAAGCTTTAGTTCTGCAGTTAGTTAGCAATATGACCGTTTTCAAAGTATCAAAACTAATCAATGTTTCCGATGATAAATTATGGCGGTTATTGGATAAATATATCGATATCAGTTTACTTAAAAGAGATTTAGAAAATGTAAAAGCAATTGGTCTTGATGAGACTTCCAGAAAGAAAGGTCATAATTATATAACCTTGTTTGTCGATTTAGAAAAGAGAAAAACAATTTTCATAACGGAAGGCAAGAGTAGTAAAACAATTATTGATTTTAAGGATGATCTTGAAAAACATAATGGAGCTATTAACAAAATAACGGATGTCAGTTGCGATATGTCCCCTGCATTTATCAAGGGTGTAAAGGAAAATATGCCAAATGCGGAGATAACTTTTGATAAATTTCATATTATGAAAATCATAAACAAAGCAGTTGATGAAGTCAGGCGAAGTGAAGCCAAGATAGAGACTATTTTGATAAATAGTCGATATGTTGTGCTCAAAAATAGGGAGAATTTAACCAAAACCCAAAAAAGCAAATTGGAAGAATTAATGCTATCTAAGTTAAATTTAAAGACATTACGAGCCTATCACATTAGAGAAACTTTTCAGGATATTTATAAAGCGGAAACAAGCGAGGAATTTCTTCTACTATTAAAAAAATGGTATTTCTGGGCAACCCACAGTCAGCTATCTCCGATAAAGAAGGCGGCATATACAATAAAAAAACATTGGGACGGTGTAATTAAATGGAAAGAAAGCAATATAAATAATGGAATACTTGAAGGTTTAAATTCCATAATCCAAGCTGCGAAATCAAAAGCAAGAGGATATTCAACAACGAAGAATTTCAAAATCATTGCATACTTATTAACTGGAGATTTAGACTTCTCAACAATCAATAAATACTATTTACCCATTTAAAGTGCGAAGGAAGCATTTATTTTTATGATAATGGCATACGAAATGCGATAATTAAAAACTTTAATCCCTTAGATTTAAGACAGGATAAAGGAGCATTATGGGAGAATTTTCTGGTTTCAGAGCGGAAGAAATATCTGGCAAATAGGAACTTGTTTGCCGATCTATATTTCTGGCGTACGAGAAATCAGCAGGAGATAGATTTAGTTGAAGTAACAGGTAATGATATTAAAGCTTATGAATTTAAATGGCAGACTAAAAGAAAATATAAATTACCCGGAGCATTTAGAGAAGCATATCCTGAGAGTGAATTTCAGTTAATCAATCAGGAAAATTATTTAGATTTTTTGATTTAAAAGAATGTGATTAATCAAATTTGAATTTTCTATGGTTTTTGTCTTTCTTAGATTTCTATGTAGCTTAATCATCCCTGATTAAGTCCCTTTTAATAATCAATCAGGATGATTGATCTACTTATTTAGGTAATTAGAATTAGATTATTTTCTGCAAGTCTCTTGGAGTGTTAATATTATAGAAATTATTGATATAGCGGGATTCGAAATCAAGATAGCCGGTATTTGATTTTTTATAGAAACTTCTCACGGAGTATTTTCCAGTTTGAAGACATTCTTCCAGAAATGGGAGATTTGCCCGGGAATAAATAGCATGTAAGGGTTCGATTCCTTCCGCATGTTTTGGTACCAGGATATCTAATTTGCTGTTGCGGAATACAGCAATCTGCTGAAGTATCACCTTTGCATCCAGATAGGGCATATCGCAGGCGAACACAAAGACAGCATCAGTGTGAGCATATTTCATTGCTGCATGAATTCCTCCCAGAGGACCGCAATGGATATATTCATCTTCTACAATCTGCAAAGAGGGGAATCTGCTGCTGATAGCCTTTTTGCTGGTAGAGATAATGATATTTTCAAAGATGCTCTCCAAAAGAGTCACCTGTTTATCGATCAGATAATCACCCTGGATTTTGATCAGGGATTTTTCCCGCTGGATTCTGGTATTTTTTCCCCCAGCGAGGATTACTGCCGTAAAATCTTTATTTTTCGTAATAACCACCCTTCTCAGTTAATCTATAAATGATACAACCCGCTCCAGCGGGTTGTATCTAAATACAAAAAACAATTATTATTTAACTGCACATTTCCTGAAGACCAGCCAATAGAGAGTAGCAACAAATCCGGCGCCACCGACGATGTTTCCAATTGTTACTGGTATCAGATTATGGATGAAACCACCCCAGGTAATGCTGCTGGTAGTATCGACAAACATTCCAATAGGAATGAAATACATATTAGCTATACTATGCTCAAAACCTGAAGCAACGAAAGCCATGATCGGGAAGAATATTCCAAAGATTTTGCCAGTAACATCATGTGAAGCAATGGCTAACCATACTGCCAGGCAGACCAGCCAATTACACATGATAGCGCGGAAAAATGCGGGCCAGAAATCCAAATTCACTTTTGCCTGTGCTATTGCAATAGCTTTATCAGCTACAGCTCCACTAACCAGACCTGAAGCATTCATAAACCAGGCGATCAGAATTGAACCAATAAAATTGGCAACAAACACGAGAAGCCATTTATATAACATCTGACCGACTTTGGCTTCGCCAGACAAAACGGACATCCACATCAGGTTATTGCCGGTAAATAATTCAGCACCTGCAATAACTACCAGCATAAGTCCTACACTGAATACAGAACCGAAAATTAAAGTTGAGATACCCTTATCAAAGGTGATCATCGCTCCCATTCTGGTTGCCAGTTGAGCTCCAAATGCGATAAAAGCACCTGCTAGAATTCCCAGAATGATCACATTCCAGAAATTAAGCTTACATTTTGAAACACCTACTTTGGAAATGACTGTTTCGGCAATATTTGCCGGAGCATTGAAATTTGACATAATTCTTCTCCTTTTCTTCTTTTTATATTTTTTAGGAAATTTTTCTTATTTTTGCCGCGCATACTTTATATTCCGGTATCTTGGCTATGGGATCGATTGCCGGATTGGTAAGACGATTTGCGGGTGATTCCTTGTAATGGAATGGAATATAGATCACACCAGTGGAAATACGTTTGGTTACAAAGGCAGGAGCAGTGATCTCACCTCTACGGGTAGCAATTGCCACCACTTCGCTATTACTTATGCCCATTCTTTCGGCATCTTCCACAGAGATCATCACCATAGGACCTGCCAGGTTATTTAAGCCCTGGGTTTTGCGGCTCATGGTGCCTGTATGGAATTGCTGCAATACCCTACCAGTAGTAAGTATCAGTGGATATTCTTCATCAGGCAATTCATCTGGTTCTTTAAAGGCTTTGGCACTCAACAATCCTTTTCCGCGGGCAAATTTATCTTTGTGCAAATATGGCGTACCAGGATGTTCTGTGTTCGGGCAGGGCCACTGTAAACCAGTTCTGCCAATTCTATCCCAGGTGATACCACCATATTGAGGAGTAAGCTGATTGATTTCGTCTGTGATGTCTCTCACACTTTGATATTTCCAGTTTGAACCCATGGCATTAGCGATCAATTGAATGATTTCCCAATCTGTTTTCACGCCCTGCGGTGGTTCGATGATCTTGTTAATTCTTTGCACTCTTCTTTCTGTATTAGTAAAGTGACCATCTTTTTCAGCAAAAGCAGCAGCAGGAAGGATCACATCGGCATATTCAGCAGTTTCCGTGATGAACATATCCTGCACGACCATGAAATCTACTCTTTCAAAGGCTTTGATCACATGCGTCTGATCAGGGTCAGAAAGGAAAGGATTTTCTCCCATCACATAGATAGCTTTCACGGTGCCATCATAAGCACCATCAATCATTTCTGTGATCGTGATACCTACTTTATTATCCAGTTTACAATTCCAGGCTTTTTCAAACTTCTCCTGAATAGCGGGTAAAGTAACATTCTGATAGCCGGGATATACGTTAGGAAGTCCACCCATATCGCAAGCACCCTGAACATTGGATTGACCACGCAGCGGATTCACACCACCGCCTTCCACACCCAGGTTACCGCAGATCATCTGCAGGTTGGCAGTTGTCCACACATTATCTCTACCCGTAGTATGTTGAGTGATACCCATAGCATAAAAGAGAGAGGCTGTTTTTGCCTGTCCGAAAAGTTTTGCAATAGCACGCAGAGTTTCGGCTTTGATGCCGGATATCTTTTCTATATTTTCGGGTGAATACTTATCATTCATTATTTCAGTTTTAAATTCGTCAAACCCTTCCAGACGATTGGCAATATATTCCTTATCTTCCCAGCCATTTTTAAGGATTTCGTGCATCATGCAGTTCATCACAGCCACATCAGTTCCCGGACGATGAGCAGCATAGATCTCGGCATAATTTGCCATCACAATCTTTTTGGGGTCAAGCACAATAAGTTTGGAAGTGCCTTCTCGCACTGCCTGTTTTATCCGGGCAGAAATCACGGGATGAGCTGCTGAAGTATCAGAACCGATAATCAAGATCACATCTGCTTTCTTGATTCCGGCAATATCATTTGTCATAGCACCACTACCTAATGAAGCAGCCAGACCGGCTACTGTAGAGCTATGTCAGAGACGGGCACAATGATCTACGTTGTTTGTGCCTACCTCCTTTCTGATTAATTTCTGAAACGCAAAATTCTCTTCATTTGTTAC
>JAVCCT010000075.1 GCA_030765325.1 Candidatus Stygibacter frigidus
AATGCTTCTGTGTGGAGCATTGATCTATCAAATTTGAAGTTGTTGGTGAATGATCTATATCAAAATATCCTTAATTTCCCTTCTGATCAATTGACTGATGTCTATGATTTTGATCTAATCCATCAAGAAGATAGAAAGGGATTTAAACTAGAAGTGGATAAATTGCTTATACGGCAGACTGATATGTTTGATATTGAATTTAGATTGCAGGCTTATGATAAATCCTGGAAGTGGCTTCATGCCTGGGGAAAAATATCAGAATTCAATTCAACTGGTGAACCTTTAACCGTTTTAGGAACAGTATTTGATATTACCATCAGAAAGGAGAACGAGCTTGAGCTAAATAAATATCGCCTGAATCTGGAAAATTCAGTTAGAGAAAGAACCGATAGTCTGGAATCGTCACAGGAAGCACTGATGTTCCTTATGGATGACATGAATGCGGCATCAGAAGAATTAACCAGAGTAAACAGACAGCTTGAATCAGTGAATAAGGAGTTAGAATCTTTCTCATATTCTGTGTCTCACGATCTAAGAGCACCTTTGAGAGGGATCAGAGGATTTGCCTCAATTCTGCTGGAAGATTATCATGATGCGCTGGATAAGGAAGGACAAGAATTCCTCTTATTAATAAATAAAAATATTGAAATGATGGATCAGTTGATAAAAGATCTGCTGGAATTTTCTCGCCTCGGAAAAAAGGTTATTGTATTGCAAGAGATAGATTGCAGAAAGATGATCACGAATGTATTTACAGCTTGTACTTTAGATATTCCAGAACGTGAGATAAAGCTTGAGATTGAAGATATTCCTGCCATAATGGCAGATATTAAGCTGATAAAAATTGTTCTTTCCAATCTCATCTCAAATGCTGTAAAATTCACATCCAAACGAGAAGATGCCATTATCAAAGTAGGCTATTATTCAGAAGAACAAAACCATATAATCTATGTAAAAGATAACGGAGTAGGTTTTGATATGAAATATGCTGGCAAACTCTTTGGAGTTTTTCAAAGGATGCATGCATCGGAAGATTTCGATGGATTTGGCGTGGGATTATCCATCGTGAAACGTATCATAGTAAAACACGGTGGTAGCATCTGGGCGGAAAGTGAACCCGATAAGGGTGCTACCCTTTATTTTTCGCTTCCTGCACCAGCTGAAGAAGTGAACAAGGAATAGAAAGTGTCAGCACAGATTGATATCCTGATAGTTGAAGATAATCCTAATGACAGTCGTCTCATAAAACGTGCTTTTCAGAGAACTGATCTTAACCCGCAAGTACATATTGCCAAAGATGGAGTGGAAGCTCTGGAATTTATTGAAAATTATTTTGACGATCCTGAAAACAATAATCTGCCTAAATTCATTCTGCTTGACCTCAAGCTTCCTCGCTTAAATGGGCTGGAATTACTGGAGAAGATAAAAAATAATGAAGTCTGGGCTAATCTACCAGTTATCATTATGACTTCATCAAATGAAGCTGTTGATATTAAAAGGGCTTACGAATTAGGGGTTAACAGCTATCTCGTTAAACCTGTAAATTATGAAGATTATTATGACACCATCAAGGAATTGAGCAGTTACTGGCTTAAAATAAATCTTACCTGCAGAAAATATTAAACTGCCGGTTTTATATAATTTCCGATTTCAATATATTTTCTAATTCCCGGATAGTATGCGTGTTGTTCTGATGCCAGATAGTCACCGCTCCTAATCTTTTTGCTACCTCGACATTTTCCTTTACATCATCAATAAATATTGAATCTTTCCAGTCAAAATTATAGCTTTGCATAGCTGATTGAAAAACTCTTATATCTGGTTTGATAAATCCTAACCTGCTGGTAATCATCACATTTTCCATTTCAAAAACGTGGAGTTTAAGATACTTATCCCAAATAAATGGGAAATGCAGTTCATCGTTATTAGAAAGTATCATTAATCTGTGATCATTCACTAATTGCGGAACAATATCCAAAAGCTCATCATTAGCCCAGAATACATCACACCAGGCATCTTTGAATTCTTCAGCATCCATATCCGGTTTATATATAGCCTGCAATTGCTGCATGAAATCTTCCGTTTCCAGTTCTCCGCACTCAAAGGCAAAAATTGGGCTATGGGCTTCCATTAGTGATCTTTCATATTTTTTATATCCCAGCTTTTCAAAGAATATCTCAAAATCATAATTTATCAGCACATTACCTATATCAAAGATTATATTTTTCATTATTTTTCCAATATTATAGTTACGGGACCATCATTAACCAGACTCACCTTCATATCAGCCCCAAATATTCCTGTTTGCACCTTAACACCCAAATTATCTACTGTCTGCACAAACTCATTGAACTGCTTTTCTGCTATTTCGGGTAGAGCTGCCTGATCAAAACCTGGACGTCTACCCCTTAGGCAATCAGCATAAAGGGTAAATTGCGAAACAAGGAGTATCTCACCATCAATATCACGCAAACCAAGATTCATCTTCTGATTCTCATCCTCAAATATCCTGAGATCAACCGTCTTATTTGCCAGCCATTCTAAGGAACTGCCGTCATCATATTTACCGATTCCCACCAATACAAGCAAACCCCTGC
>JAVCCT010000207.1 GCA_030765325.1 Candidatus Stygibacter frigidus
ACTTCCTGATACTGCACAGTTTCTTCTGCTATCACATTTTCGGCTGGATATGGTGTTTCGATTAGAATAATTGTGCCCAGATCAATATCATCCATTGCAACTGCAATATCGTCACTATATAGATCAAAGCCGTCTTTAGATATTTCCAGATCATAATTGGCATTATAAGTCACTTCAGCAAAAATAAAATCACCATTCTCATCAGTTTCTGTTTCGTAATCAATCAGTCCTTCTAATGTGACAAGACAATCGGGTTCTCCGGTTTCAGGAAAATCACTGCTTACTACATGACCCTGAATGATCACAATTTCATCCGGGGCAGCTATCCAGGCAGCTCCGCCAGTAGAATGATAATTAGGATAGGGATTAGGAAATTCCACCCATTCACCACCAGCACCTTGAGCAATGTCATAGGCAAAATAGGGAATCCCGTCATCTCCGCGCGTCGCTGTCAGGAATACGGTATTATCTCCCACAGCCATCCCGCGACCTTGACCATTAGTTGCTGGAATGCTTCCGGCAAGCTGGATCATTTCTCCCGTATCTATATTAATGGAATACAGCCCGGAAGCTCCATATTCCGTATAACCATAAAAAAGGTCATCATCAGGATTATAATCAAGGGCAAAGAAACGATATGGTGCTACAGCCAGAGCCAGTTCCGTGGCACCTGTTGCTGTATCAATGCTGTATATTCCGAGCGGAGTGGCATAATTAGAATAACCCCAAAGCGTATCTCTGCCATAGGCAAGAGCACTCATATCATTTGCGATAGTGCATATCTGCTGGGGATCAAGGGTAAGGCTTGCCTGGTAGAGATGGGTGGTGAATGCACCTTCGCAGAGATATATTCTGCCATCAGGAGTCGCTGCTGCTCCGCTTACATCCAGGGAAAAAAGAGAATTCCATTCAATTTCAGGAAATCCTTCCATATTACTTTGAAAAGTAACCGGGGTAGAACCTTCCAGACCTACAAACAAGGTACCTTCTGCACCCAGAAATGCTGCATAAATCAAGACCATAACAATTAATAATTTCTTCATAATTCCTCCAGTTTATTTAGTTTAATAAATCACCTATCCTGAAATAAATATTCCCATATAGTTTATTTGACGTCAAGGAATTCATTTTTTCACATTATTAGTGGATGAGTGAGACTGTAATATGTGCGTTTATACTGGTCACAATGCCGAGTGGTTCAGCTTAGGAGTGGCACAGTCTGGACAATCTATCTGCAAGTGACGATAATGGGATAGAAATGGAGCATTATGTGACAAAAATGGGCATTTATGGTAAGATAATTTTAGTAATGAGCTGAATAACATCAAATAATTCAACAAATAAATATTTTTTAAGGAAGTGCAATAGTCTTATAATAAACTAATATCAAGTGAGTTAAGTGTTCATTTGAATATTTTAAAAAAAAAATAGCTTGCTATTTGGAATCAAATTTGCTTTTTAGGTATTGACAGCGTTTTTGGTGGATTTTATCAGATTAGATAATGTATCTATTAATTACGAGTTAAAAAAAAATGAGGGGTAACCATGAAAAAAGATTTAGTAATTTTGGTAATATTAGCATTAATTGTAGTAATTAGTGCCCAGGTGCCAGGAAAAACAGAGATTGATCTAAGCAAATACACTGTAACTGCTTTGGTTAGGGAAGATCTAATCCTTAATTTTGATAACGTATTACCAGAGGAACAGGGTGGCTATGGCTGCTTTGACTGGGAAGAGAATGGAGCTTCTCTTTCTATGATCCCAAATGCCGGAGAAGGCTGGGAATGTAATGGAGAAAATGATCCTTCCTGGTATTATAGTCCCGGAGAGATGACTATGTATCCGGGTCGCATATATGTTGACCTGAGTAGTTTTGATGTGCCCTTGTATCAGGTGGACGTGACGCTTACAGATTATTGCGATATCGGCTGCACGCAAGTTGCAGGGACAATGGGTCAAGAAGTATATATAACCAATGCCAATATTGTAACTGGTGAAGAGACCCACGTGATAATAAACAATGATGCTAGCTTAGCTTTGGATGGTTTTTATATCGATACTTATGAAGGTATTATTCATGAAATCAATGTTTCCTTTACAGAGATTACTCCTCCAGAACTAACAATCGACCTGCCTGATAATGGAATTATGTTTGATGAAGATAGTCAGGCTGAGCTTGATCTGGCAAACTATATAATCGGTTCTAACTATACTATTACATTTGCAGGAAATAATAATATTGCTGTTAATGTTAGTGGAACAGTAGCCCAATTTGTGCCGAGTATTAACTGGTTTGGCACTGAAACTGTCACATTTACAGTTAGCGATGAAACAAACCGTACTATTGCAAGTGATGATCTCGTTCTTACGGTAAACAGTATAAATGATGCACCATGGATTGATCTTCCGGATGAACTGGTAATCAATACTGCCATAGATCCGATTCCTTATGCTTTTGATATTTCGGGATTTTATGGTGATGTGGATGATGAAGAACTGTTTATTACCGTGAGTGGTTATACGTATATGACAGTAGTAATCTCTGGGAATATATTATCAATTACACCAGATCAGGGACTTGTCGGTTATGATAATCTCGATGTAACAGTAACTGATACAGGGGATTTGAGTAGCTTTGATACTATGAGCATCCAAATAATTGGTGAAGTGGGAACCCCGGAATTGATATTTGATATTTCAGATCTGGAAGCAGGACCAATTAATTTTGGAGTGGACTGGATGTTTGATACTGATAACACTCCTTTCGTTGAAGATCAGGATATAAATTCCATGTATGCGTATCAGGCATTTAACTGGAATATTGACGGTCATGGAAATGGTTCTTGTGATAGTGGCGGTAGCGGCGTGATCACAGATGAGATTTGCGTAAGTGAAAGCCTGCCTTTTGCAAGTGATGTTTCAGAACTTGGTTTATTTATAGATAGTTTTGCTCTCACATCTTATGAACATATAAATACAGAAAATCCGGGACAGCCCTGGGATACAATGGGCGAGGCTGGAGATCAGCGTCAATATACCGATGGTATCGGTACAATCACTCATAATGGAAGTGTCGTGCTTTCAGTAACTGATATTATATATAACGTAACAACATATTATCCAGCACCTATTGGTAATGGTGGAGCCAGTGGATATGGCACAGTAGAAGGTGAAGGATATATTGATGTGGATAGTTCAGATCCACAGTGGGTGGATTTCTATGATCAAAATGGCTCTGGACTGATCTATTTCAGTTGTGGATCGATGTCACCTGTATTGCAGATGTGTTTTGGAACCTATGATGTGAATGATCTGATAATCTATGGAACTGAAGTGCAAAACCAAGCGCCTGTGCTATATCTGCCCAACCAGTTTTCATTTGATGAAGATGGTAGTTTAGCAATTGACATTAGTGATTATGCCATCGACCCGGATGACGATCCACTCACAGTTACTGTACTGAATAATGAGATGATAAGTGCCCAGGTTATTGGCATGAACGTTATCCTGTCTGCTCCAGCAAACTGGAATGGCAGCGAAACTATCACTATTATGGTTGATGACGGCTATAACCGTGCTGTAGCTTCTGATGATACAGAGGTGATTGTGAATCCTGTTAATGACGCTCCCTGGATAAACCTGCCAGATGAGATTACTATAGATCCCAATATCGACCCTTTGCCTTACAGCTTTGATGTTTCAGCCTATTGCGGAGATGTGGATGGTGATTTGCTTACGATGACAGTGGTAACTTCAAATGAAGTATCAGTTACTATAGATGGATTAACTCTAATCATAGATCCGGTATTTTTTGATAGTCAGGCATTAATTACAATTACTGTTTCTGATCCGGGATCTCTGATAGCTATAGATAATTTTAATGTAAATATTGGTAACTATATAACAGCAATTAGTGGTCAGGTATATGAAGCCGAAAGCCGTCCTCCAATATCAGATGTAGAAATCACTCTTACGGACAATGCTAACAGACGAGAAAGCCGCCAAAGTGGCGACAGACTCACCTTTACAACCTATACGGATGAGTATGGTGCATATTATATGGAAGTAGATCCTGGCACCTATACTCTTACGGCTACTCATCCTGACTATCAAACAGTAAGTGTAAGTAATCTCTTTATAGAAGAAAACACTACTCTGCAATATTTCTTCGGTATGAATCCTGCGACTCCTGGTTATATTACATCCGGACTATATACAACAGGCTGCGAATATAATGATGGCTTTAACGGTTTCTCATTTGGCAGTATGCAAAATCTCCTTTCAGGTTGCAGTTCAGATGATGTCGGATATGGTGATTTCACCGATATGAGCGAAACGGTTTATGCAGGAGATACAGTTGATGTAAACTTACTAACCGGATACGACTACAACTATGCTATGATCTGGGTAGATTTCAATCAGGATTATTCCTTTACTGAAGATGAAATCATCCTGGGAAGCACCTTAATGGTAAATGGTAATACTATCACCACGCAGGCAAATATCCCAGAATGGGCATTGCCGGGCGAATACAGAATGCGTGCCAGAGCAGTTTATAACGTGACACCTTTTACAGCCTCAGGTTCTTATGATTTTGGTGAAGTGGAAGATTATACTCTGGTCGTATCTGAATTTAATCCTCCTGAGCTCACTATAGACCTGCCGGATAATGGAATTATGTTTGATGAAGATAGTCAGGCTGAACTTGATCTGGCAGACTATATAACTGGTTCTAACTATACAGTAACATTTGCAGGGAATGATAATATTTCTGTTAGCCTTACCGGTACAGTAGCCCAGTTTGTTCCGAACACTAACTGGTTTGGTACTGAAACTATCACATTTACAGTTAGCGATGAAACAAGCCGTACTACTGTAAGCGATGATCTCATTGTAACAATTAACGGCATTAATGATGCACCGTATATTGATCTGCCTACTCAGTTATCATTCTATACTTATGGTCCGCGCGTGAGGGACCTGGCAGAATATTTTGGAGATGTTGACGGAGACGATCTTACTATCAGTGTTACAGATAATGACAGCATTGAAGTGGAAATTATCGGCTCGATAATCCACCTGCTTTCTGATGATGGCTGGACAGGTACAGATACCTGGACAATCACAGTAGATGATGGTGTGAGCAGAGCAACTGCTTATGATATTGTAAATATTCAGGTAGGTGATGTACTCATTTTGAATCTGGATGATGTATTACCAGAAGAACAAGGTGGTTATGGCTGCTTCGATTGGGAAGAAGATGGAGCTTTACTTTCCGTTATCCCCAATGCTGGTGAAGGCTGGGAATGTAATGGAGAAAATGATCCTTCCTGGTATTATTCTCCCGGTGAAGTTACCTTGTATCCTGGTCGTCTTTACGTGGACCTCAGCTACTTTGATCTGCACTGGTTCCAGGTTGATGTAACTCTCACTGATAATTGTGATATTGGCTGCACTGAAGTAGTAGGAACTATGGGACAGGATTCCTATATGACCAATGCCAATACAGTAACTGGTGAAGAAACTCACGTAACAATTGTTAATGGCATGGGCATGGACTTAGACGGATTTTATATTAATACCTACGAAGGTATTATCCACGAAATCCATGTATATTTTGCAGATCAAAATCCAACCTATATCGGTGGTAATATCACTGATTTAGATACGGGTATGGCGCTGACTGACGTAGTGGTCACTATTGCTGATACCCAGGATAGTACTATGGTCTATACCGGCGGTACTGGTGCTGATGGTAATTTCTATGTGGAAGTGGAACCTGCCACCTATAACATCACCTTTGATTGCGCAGGTTATGACAGCCAGTATTACTATGATGTAACCCTGGCTGAAGGTGACTTTGTGGATTATAATATTGCCATGGAACCGGTATCTTTGCCAATAACTCTGAGCCGTGAACTAGTACCTGGCTGGAACTGGATTTCTCTGAATCTTGTATTAGATGATCTGGGAGTGAATGCTGTCCTTAATTCTATCGGAGATAGTGGAGTTAATATCAAGAATCAGACTTCATTTGCCATCTATTATCCTGGATCAGGCTGGATAGGCTCTATGACAGGATATAACCTTGCTTCATTTTATAAAATCCAAATGAATGACCTCGCAACCTGGGAAATCACGGGTACACCTGTTGATGTTAATGAATTTCCTATTAGTTTGTCTGCAGGATGGAACTGGATTCCATATTTACCCCAGTCGCCTATGGAAATCAATGCTGCCTTGAATTCAATTTCTATCGATGCTTCGCAGATCAAGGGCAGTAATAAATTTGCTACTTATTATCCTGGCTCTGGTTGGTATGGGTCTTTGCAGGAACTTGAACCCTTATTCGGTTATATGCTGAATATGAATAATGATGCCACTCTGGTTTATCCTGGTGATTATGTGCGTAATAATAACATTGATGTAAGTGAGCAAGAAGCTGGTAATGAAGATGCCGGCTGGCAGATCAATGCTGCTGAGTATGAATACAATGGTTCTATAGTCGCTCATATTGATGGCATGGCAACTGGTGATGTGCTGGCTGCTTTTGCCGGAGATGAGTGCCGCGGAATCGGTGAAGTTCTGGACAGCAGAGCTATTTTTGGTCATCTCACTTTTGCGTTGATGGCTTATACAAATGAGACAGAGAATGAAGAACTCAGTTTCCGTTATTATAACAGTGTTACTGGAGAAATATCAGAGTTGCAGGAAAAGATCATCTTCACTCCTGATGCTGTAATTGGCGGTTTTGATGCTCCCCTGCAATTGACTATGCCTGCGAGTGGTGATGATCAAGATACTCCAGCAATGTCATCACTTGTAAGCTGTATCCCTAATCCTTTTAACCCCAGCGGTACTATCTATTATACAATGTCAGAAGATGCTGAGGTGAATATTGCTATCTATAATATCCGCGGACAGAAAATAGCTACACTGGTTAGTGGGTATCAATCTGCCGGGGAACATAACATCACCTGGAATGGTTCTGACCAAAGCGGCAATAATGTTGCTTCAGGATTATACTTCGTGAAAATGAATACTGGTAAATACCAGGATATGAATAAAATTATCCTCCTCAAATAGGATATATACGCAGCCGGGAAGTTTTCTTCCCGGCTGTTTTTTTTATTAGCTGCAACTGAGCAGCCTTATTTTTCTTGTCATTTAAATACAATTTATTGTTTTTGAATAATGAAAAATGAAGGCGGCAGAAATATGAGAATCCTGCATCTACTGGCACAAAGACCAGGGTTTACTGGCAGCGGAGTGTATTTGCAGTCTATAGTTCGTCTGGCTGATGCTGACGGGCATCAGCAGGCGGTTTTATGTGGAATTCCTGCGCGAGAAGCGGTAAGTTTTGAGGTAAAAAATCAACCTGAGTTATCTCCAGTTTTTTTTGAATCTGCTAAATTACGTTTTCCAGTAGTGGGGATGAGCAATGTGATGCCTTATAAGAGTACTCGCTATGATCAGCTAAAAGGTAAGAAGCTGAAACGGTGGATGAAGGTTTTCACTGCTCAGATAACCAAAGCTGTGATAGAATTTCAGCCGGATATTATTCTTAGTCATCATACCTGGCTGCTCTCAGCTATTGCCCGGCAGATAGCACCTGGTCTTCCCTTCTGTATGATCAATCATGGCACTGCTCTCAGGCAGGTAAAATTTTGTCCCGAAATCACCGCTTATATCTTACCACATCTTTGTAAATCTGATCTGGTGTATGCTTTGAATCAAATCCAAAAAGATAATCTGGTCAAAGAATTCCAGATTGACCCGGAAAAAATTAAAATTACTGGAAATGGCTATAATGAAAACATTTTTTATCCTGGTCTCCATAAGCAGGGTAAAATCAGAAAACTGGTTTATGCTGGAAAGATCGCATATGCAAAAGGACTTTGGGAATTACTTATGAGCCTGATAGCTCTCAGTGATTCCGGCACTGAATTTGAACTTACCATGTGTGGCTCAGGGTCTGGTGAAGAATTGGATGATATAATGTTTTTAGTGGAAAAATGCCCTTTCCCGGTTAAAATTACCGGCAATATTTCGCAAAATGAACTGGCTGATATTTTTCGCGCTTCTGATATTTTCATCCTGCCCTCATACTACGAGGGATTACCGCTGGTGCTGATTGAAGCTCTGGCTTGTGGATTGCAGGTGATAGTAAATGATCTGCCGGGTATCAGAAAGTGGCTCGGTAAAGCTGTTTGCAGTTCAAAAATGATAGATTTTGTAAGTCTTCCCAGATTGGACGATGTCTATAGTCCACTTTCTGAAGATATATTATCCTACTGCCAGAGATTGACCAAAACCATAGGCAAGCGTCTTGTTACCAAATCCCCTCAGGTTGACCTTTCGAAAGAAATCAAAAAATTCTCCTGGTTAGAAGTATTTAACAGGATGAAACAATACTGGTGATCCTTGATTTACACCGCAGAAAGGATAAATATCGGAATATTTTACTCAACGGGA
>JAVCCT010000284.1 GCA_030765325.1 Candidatus Stygibacter frigidus
AAACGTAACCTACCGCCTCAATTAGGGTTAATTAAGAAATGAGTATTTTAAAAAACAGTAAATGTAAAATATGTAAGATGAGAAGGCAGCAGCGATTTTGCCTGCGCAAGGGCAAGGACATCTGCTGGGAGTGCTGCAATAATATACGCTATGACAGGCAGTGCCCCAATGAGTGCCGATATAGTGTAAAAGCCGGGGATGGACTGCAAATCAGTAAAACAAACGCAGATTCGCTGACGGAATATAAAGGCTTGATCGAGAAACTGATGGATATGTGGATGCGATTGCCACAGCAGGATTTAGATGGTAATATTCCACAGGAATTATCTAAGAGCAAAGAGGGCAAAGAGCAATTAATAAATTACTTTAAGAAGACTATGTTAAGTAGTTATATTAATATAAGTTATATTAAGAGAAAATTGGATTTATCAGGACTTGAAATTGGGATAAAAAAAGAAAGTAATGAAGATGTGGGAGAAAAATATCTGAGTATAATACTTGCTGGTGATATAGAAAACTCACTTAAATATCACAAGAATGAAGCTGAGATCAGAGGAAATAAGGACTGGTTATCAGATTATCTTATCCAGATCAAAGAGGATAAGATTCTGGGTAAGATGAATGAATTTAAGATCATCTCATCAGCCTTGAGTGAAGATAGAAATATCGGATTAGTGTTTTATGAAATAAACGGGAAATATGATCTTTGCCTTAAAATGGAGAATAACACCGATACATGGAAGGTAGCGAGCAGATATAATGGTAAAATGGAGATAGTTAATGGAGAGAATGAAGCTCTGCGTCATATTGCAGTGCTGATATCAAAGAATGAGTCTTCCCAGGCAGGAGAGCTGCTGGATAAATATATATCATTATATCCCGATTCATCTGATCTATATTATTATCAGGGAGTGCTTTTTGCCATAAAAGGCAAGCATAAGCAGGCGAAGAAATCATTTCTCCGATCAGTGAGACTCGATCACGGGTTTAGTGAAGCATTGTATAATTATGCATTGCAATTGCATCTGGAGGGTGATACTCAGGGTGCTATTGATTATTATAAGCGGGTATTGGCAATCGACCCGGAAGAAGTGAAATCATTAAATAATCTGGCAGCTATATATATCGACAGGGGTGAATATCAAACTGCTGAGGAATATATAAATCGATGTAAATTAGTGGAACCTGAATATGAGCCTTTGCAGGCAAATAAAAAAAGACTGGCAGAAAAAAAATAGTTGATATTCTAAAAAAACAATTATTTTATAATAATAAAATATAGGGGGAAAAAAATGAAAGACTTTGGAAAGAAACTGCTGAATGTAGCTATTGCAATTGTGATTTTGGGGATTGGAGTAAAAGTGATAATGCATTTCTTTGGAAAAATGGAATGCTGCTCAGGCAACGATGAGCACCGTGAGCCCTATCAGCCGGAGGAATAAGAGACGCTGAATGGGTGCTGATCTGTCATTAATGCAAGCAGCATTAGATATTGCTGAGACTGGTAGAGGTAAAACTTCACCTAACCCCTTTGTGGGTTGTGTGATCGTGAAAGATGGTGAGGTAGTGGGGAAGGGAGTAACGCAGAAATGCGGATCTGATCATGCTGAAATTCAAGCGCTTAAAAGGGCGGGAAATAAAAGCAGTGGAGCTGAGATGTATGTAACTTTGGAGCCCTGCTGCTTTCAAGGACGCACCCCACCTTGTACAGAAGCTATCATTAGAGCAGGGATAAGTAGCATATATATAGGGATTAAAGATCCGAATCCTAAAGTAAATGGTAAGGGTATTGAACAACTAAAAAGCGCTGGTATAAAAGTGGAACTCGGGATAATGGAATCTGAGATAAATACCCAACTGGAATATTATCTAACAAATATGAAAAAGCAGAGACCTTTTGTCATCATGAAAACAGCTATGACCATAGATGGTTTTACGGCAGGAGGAGATGGCAGCTCCAAATGGATAAGCGGAGAACAGTCCGGCAGAAAAGTTCATGAGCTGCGTAGTGAAATGGATGCCATCATTACAGGGATAGGAACGGTGATCAAGGATGATCCTGAACTTAATAACCGGAATGAGATATACTGTAAACAACCTGTTAGGGTGGTACTGGATAATAATCTGCGGATACCGTTAACGAGTAAAATAGTGAAAAGCTCCATGCAACAGGACACAATAGTATTTTGTAATAAGAATGCTGATGAAAGCAAAGTGGCAAAGCTGGTGGAAATGGGTGTGAAGGTGATTAAGCTGCCGGAGGAAGAAATAGATGCAGCAGCAATTCTGGCAGAATTATATAATCGGGAAATCAGTGTTGTGATGCTGGAAGCCGGAGAAACTTTATTAAGCAGCTTTGAGAGGGAGGGATTAATAGATAAATATTATTTTTTTATTGCCCCTCAAATACTCGGTAATGGCAAGGGGATATTTTCATTGAAAGAGCACACCGGAATGAGTCAAAGACATCTATTACAATATCATTCTGTAGACCGGATTGGGGATGATATAATGATAACTGCATATCCCAGAGGATAAAAAACTTTACTGAATAAACCATACAAAAATTATTACTTCGCTGTGGAGGTAAGATGAGTACATATGTTTCTGAGACCGCCCGGATTGGAGAAAATACCAATCTGGGAATAAATGTGATCATTCTTGATGAAGTGATCATAGGAGCTGATTGTGAGATCGGTCACAATGTGGTAATTCATACTGGAACCCAAATCGGGGATGGGGTGAGGATAGATGATAATAGCGTTATCGGTAAAAAGCCATTGCGATCACCTCGCAGTATATTCAAGAGCAGGGATGCATTTGAGCCGGCAAAGATAGGTGACGGATGCCTTATGGGAGCTCATGTAACTATCTATTGTGCGGTGAAGATGGGTGATAATAACCTGGTGGCAGATCTGGCTACAGTACGTGAAGATGTGGAGATTGGCGACTATAATATCATCGGACGGAATGTGACAATTGAGAATTACTGTAAAATCGGCAGTCGCAATAAAATAGAAACAAATGCCTATATCACAGCTTACTCAGAATTAGGAGATTACTGCTTCGTTGCCCCAT
>JAVCCT010000035.1 GCA_030765325.1 Candidatus Stygibacter frigidus
ACGCCAATGATTTTAAGCCGCCTGTTTTCATAAGTTATATATTCACCAATCGGATCATTATTAGCAAAGAGCTCTTCCTTGACCTGGCTTCCAATCACGATAACATCATTATTTTGATCAATATCAAATTCACTGATGAATCGCCCCTGATCTGCGGTCCATTCTTCAATATATTGATAATCAGGAACCACTCCCTGAATACGACTCCAATAGAATTTATCCTGGTAATTAACTCTGCCCCAGTCACTGATCTCGGGATTATAATATAATGCCTCGGGGAGCAATTCTCGAATATGAAATAGTTCTTTGAGCAAGAAATAATCGCGTTCATTGCCATCACCATCATATTCCCAGTTGCGATGCACTGTGATTTTGGAAAGACCACCCCGCTCCATCATCCAGGAAAGCGTCTGTTGATTGATACCATTCACCATTGCCAGCACAACAATTACGGACATAGTACCCAGGACAATACCTAATACAGTGACGAGACTTCTTATCTTGCGTGACCAGAAATCTGAGAGACCAACCTGAATGCTTTCTTTAAGTGAGATAGCCATGGTTATTCTACAATGAGCCCATCGATGATCTTGATAGAGCGGTCTGCCCGATCAGAAACGGCACTATCATGAGTAACAATAATAATAGTGTGTCCCTGCTGATTAAGCTCGGAAAAAATGGAGAGGATATCATTTCCTGAATTTGTATCAAGATTTCCAGTGGGTTCATCAGCCAAAATGATCGTGGGATTATTCACTAATGCCCTGGCAATGGCAACCCTTTGCCTTTGCCCACCAGAAAGTTCTGATGGTTTATGCTTCATGCGGTCAGCCAGTCCAACATCCGTGAGTACTTTTTCAGCCAATGTGCGTCTGCGTGAAGCATTCATACCTGAATACATCAGGGGCAGCTCCACATTACGCCTGATATTCAGATGCGGCAACAGATTAAAGGTCTGGAACACAAACCCGATCTTATTATTTCTGATCGAAGCGAGTTTGGATTTTTTTAATTTATTGATCTCCTGGTCTTCCAGCCAGTACCCGCCGCTAGTGGCAGAATCAAGGCATCCGAGGATATGCATCAGAGTGGATTTGCCGGAGCCAGAAGGTCCCATAATGGCAACAAATTCGCCGGCTTTAATATCAGATGTCACGCCCTGAAGGGCTTTTACTGACACTTTGCCCATATTATATTCTTTAGTAAGATTTTCAAATCTGATCACTGTTTCCATATATACTCCATAGGAAGATTGTTTTTTATAAAAATTGTTATATGTCAATAAAATTTGCCTTCTACTTGACAGAAGGTGAGGTCTTCAGGTTTTTAAATGATAGATCAGCAATGAATATCAGGAGAGTTCTCATGAATAAATTTTTTATTTTTTTGTTTATATTTTTTATAGTTTCAGCCCTTTGGTCTGAGGAAGTGAAAGACCTTGCGTGGAATAAACCAGCCGTCCAGAGTGAACTGGAATTTTCCTGGCTGCAGGATAGTGATGAAACTATTCCTTTGTCCTTCTATCCCTCTTTCAAAAAATATGATCTGGCAATTAATGGCTGGCAAAAATTTGTCAATAATCTAAAGAAATATGTATCAAGAAAAGATGAAAATGGAGCTTTTTTTATTTATAAACCAGAAGGAAACAGTGATTCTTATCTACTATGTAAATTGCAGGCTGGAGCTGATTATAGTGCAAATAGTGACAACAATTATTACTTACCTCATTATGGCTGGGATATTCAAGGCAGGATAGGAAAAAGAACATATTTCTATTCACAATTCTGGACTGGGCATTTCAGTGAGCAATCAGATTTTGTGCGTGACAATTCTCCACTTATCGATAGCTGGTTAAAATATAAGGACGACGTCATTTATCTTGATAATATCAGGGGGAAACTGCTTTATTGTGGTAAATATCTAGAAGCTGCTCTGGGAAGGGGCAAGTATGAGATTGGCAGTAATATTGCCGGAAGTATTATTCTGGATGATATTTGTAATGATTATGGCTATTTTGATCTTGATCTCAAGCTGGGTGACTTCCGGTTTTCGGTGCTTAATGCCAATCTCACGGCAGACTCAAGTAGTGTGAATCATAGTAATGAATATGAAGATTACCGGTATAATGAAGATAAATATCTTACTATTCATAAGCTGGACTGGACGCCATCAGAAAAACTGCATTTATTTATGGGCGAGGAAGTTATCTATGGTTCTCATGGGATAGAGACCAGTTACCTGATGCCCTTGAATTTTATTCGGGCAGCTGAGCATAATCTGGGAGATCATGACAATGTGATAATCTTTGCGGGTTGGGAATGGGTGTGGCATCATAATTTCCTCACTTATGGTAATCTGGTACTGGATGAACTTCGTAAGGCAAAGATCGCAGGTGACTGGTGGGGTAATAAATATGCCGTTCAGGTAGGTGACAGCTTTGAGTTGGGAGATCACAGGCTGACCCTGGAGTTTACTGCTGTACGTCCCTGGCTTTATACTCATAAATCAATATTTACGTGCTATTCTCATGATAAAAAAGGGTTGGGATTCCCTGAAGGAAGCAATCTTATCCAGATTGCAACAGCTCTTGATCTGCAAATCACCAATCGGCTCAAGATCAATAGTCTGGCAGCTTTTATCCGTCAGGGTGAAAGAGGTAACATATGGTCACTAAACTATCAGGACGAGATCACCGATATTGATAATGAAGAGACGAAGTGGTTTGCTGGCAATCCGCAAAACAGGTATAAACTGCAGAGCGTGATCACCTGGCAGCCTCTGGCTCATCACTGGATAAAACTTGGGGTAAATGCTATATTGGAAAGCGAAGATAACTCTACAGAGCTTTATTTATCCTGGCTGACCAAATATTGATAGATGATCACATTCAGCTTTGTCCTTATTATTATCATATTAGCATCTGCATTTCTGCTATATAAACCTCAGAATAAAAATCCTCAATTACGAACCTTTTCTATCCTGATCGCCTGTCGGAATGAAGAAAATAATATCCCAGAGCTTATAGAAAGTCTGCAAAAGATCAATTACCCGGCAGAACTGTGGCAGGTGATAATCGTGGATGACGCTTCAGAGGATAACACCTGGCAGCTTTTGCAACCTCATATTGCCAAACTTGCTAATTTTAAGATTTATCGTCTGAAAGAGAAATCTACCGTATATAAAGGGAAGAAAGCGGCTTTGAAGCTTGCAGCAGAAAATGCAGATTTTGATTACCTCTTATTTACTGATGCTGATTGTATTGTACATCCTGAGATACTGCATTCATATTCTGAACTGCTTACGGCGAATACTGACGCTGCTATTGGCTGGTATCTCACCAAAACCGCCTCTCCACTGCAAAGAATAATAGATGTGTCATCGGGAGTAACTTTTGCCCTTACAACCAAAATGGGAATTCCTTTTTCTGCCTCGGGAATGAACTGGGTTGTCAGTAAAAATGCTTTCATAGAGGTAGATGGATATGAAAAGATCAAGCATAAGATAGCCGGAGATGATAAATTACTGCTGCTGCTGGTGAAAGCCTTAGGAAATAAAATAGCCTTTAATCACAGATTCCCGGTGCAAACTAAGCTCCCTCAGGGGAGTGATTCACAGAGGTTGATGCGTAAATATGGTAAACTGTCAAGCTCACCTTTTAATATTAAACTGATTATGCTGATTTTGGGTGCTTTTTATATTTACCTGCCATGGCAGATCATAATACAGGGATATGAAATAGGCTTGATATATCTGGCTGGATTGTTTTTGTTTTGGATGATTGTTTTGCTGCGTTTTAGTTTAAAGTTCAAACTATCTGACCCACTATTATTAATGATAGCACCTTATATATTATTCTATCATGTCCTGCGAGGCAGCTTTGGTAACTGGGAATGGAAAGGTCAAAAGAGAAAATCCAGCTGAAACTATTTCAATAGTTAATTCATTATTTTTTCAATAATTATTTGATCTGGTAATTTTCCATTTTGACTGGAATTCATTTTTTAGCTTTACAACTTGCTGGCTAATTTCTTTGCTGACCCTGTTAGAAGAATGAAAAGGCTGGTATAAATCATTATACCAGTAAAAAACTCACTGAAATGGAGGTTTTATGACGAAGAGATTTTTATTAGTTATTATGCTTGTTTTAGCAGTTAATTTGATTTTTGCCGGTGGTATTGCACTTTCCGGAGTTGGTACACGTGCCAAAGCAATGGGTGGAGCCATGAGAGGACTCGCTGATGATGCTTCTGCCATGTATTGGAATCCCGCTGGATTGTCATTTTTGGAAGAATCAACTCTTTCTGTTGGTATCCATTATGTAGATTTTAATGGAGAATGGGAAGACGAATCAGGAACAATGTTTGAAAATGCAGATGTACTGAATCTTATCCCAAGCGCTGTTTATACTAAAATATGCCCGGACAAACCCTGGAACTTTGGTTTTGGTGTTTATATTCCCTTTGGACTTTCTGCTGAATGGGATCTTTATGATATGCCAGAGACAATCCCAGAGGCAGTAATCGGAATGGATCTAAACGGTGACGGCGATATGGATGATAATATTCCATTAACCTGGGAAGGCGAGATCCAGGAAAATGAAAAAGCCGGATCCTTGATGGTGATAGACTTTCATCCAACTTTCAGTTATCAGATTTCAGAGAAATTAGGTGTTGGAATTGGTTTAAGTATTGATTATGCTCATATGGCAATAAATATGCTTGATCTGCACCCTCTTTATCAGGATTATCTGCCCACGTATACACAAATGGAAGGAAGCGGTATGGGTTATGGTCTAAATTACGGTATTCTTTTCAAACCAACGCCCTGCCTTAGTCTTGGATTTTCAGGAAGACTGGAAACTGAATTAGCCCTTGATGGTGATGCTCAGATCGATACTTACATTAACAATGTTATTGGTGCAGGCCTTGGTGGATTACCGGCAACTGTAATTAATAACAATCCTGATGTGGAAGCAACTCTTATACTTCCTGCTGATTATGGTTTTGGTTTTGGATATAAGATCAAAGAAAACTGGCTTGTTTCAGCAGATTTCACCTATACAGGCTGGGAATCAGTAGATGTGATAAAGCTTGATTTCGAAGAAGGATTTGATATCATGGGTACACCTATTGAAGATACAGAAATGGTTCTTAACTGGGAAAACACTATCCGCTTCGGATTTGGAACTGAATACGTGATGGGCCCTTTGGCTTACAGAGCAGGTTATTATTATGATGAATCACCACTTGTTGATGAAACAATGACGGTAACTTTCCCTGATTTCAGCACTAAGAATGCTATCAATGGGGGTGTTGGCTATGTGATTAATGATAATCTCTGCCTTGATTTTGCTGTAGAATACATTATGATGGAAGAAAGAGAAGTGACAGAACCGACAGATGAAAACTGGCTGGGTATTTATAATGGAAATATTATTGACATCATGCTTGACCTGACCTGGAAATTCTAAAAAGAATTTTTTAAGATATTTAGCCCCTGTTTGCAGGGGCTATTTTTTTATGATAATATGAATCTCGAATATATAAGTGACAAGAAAAGTAGTACTTGCACCGCTGGATGTACTCAGCAAGTGGGGCCAGAACTACGGGCAGGTATCCATAGTAATTTATAATTTTCATCAATTCAATGCCTTTTCATGAATTGTTTGACAATGGTCGTTTTCTGCGCCCCACTTGGAAATACCCAACGGTGCACGTGCACTTAGCGACTTAAATCATTTTAATTTCAAGGGGATGCCTGGATTCTGATCATAGCACTTGACAGAATTTGGGTAAGTGGAGAAATTCTAAAAAAAATCGAGGAAGAATAATGAATAAATTAATCGTGCTTCTTTTGACTATAATAATACTGGCAGGCTGCACAGTCAGCACTGAGCCAATCGACCCGCTATCTGGAGAGATTCCTCTTAGCATGGATATGAGACCGGTTACTGAGCTGGGCTTCACCGTAACTCAGGTGCAGGTTACTATCAGTATCGGAACTTATCAATCTACTCGTAATCTGGAAATAACCGGTAGCACTGCGACAGGGATATTTTCTAATTTAACCCCTGGAATATATGATATTTATGTCGAGATATTTGAGGAAGAGCTGTTAATTGCAACGGGCAGGGGAAGTGCTGAAGTAATTGCCGGTGAAGTTACTGAGGTGGAGATCAGCGTTGTGCTGGAAGATATCACAGGAAAGATTGTCATCAACGTTGACTGGACTGATCTGCTGCCACCTGAACCGCATCACATATTATTCCTGGGAAACAGCTATACTGCTGCTAATGGGGGATTATATACTCATCTAACTGGAATAGCCCAGGCAATTGATCCGGACTGGGAAATAACCACTGGTTATTCTACTCCAGGCGGCTGCACTTTGGAAATGCACACGACCAATACCAACTCGCTGGCTGAGATTAATTCAGGACTTTATGATTACGTGGTTTTGCAGGAACAAAGCACACGTCCGGTAGAAAATCCTAACCTGTTTTATGAATATGCCTCCGTTTTAGACAGCATGATAACTGCAAATGGTGGTGAAACTGCTTTCTTTATGACCTGGGCACGCCAGGATGATCCGGCGATGATCGATGATCTGGCTGCGGCATACACCTATATTGGCACTGAATTGCAGGCACCAGTATCACCTGTGGGACTGGCATTTGAGCAGACAACACTTACGCATCCTGAGATCAATCTTTATTCAGTTGACGGCTCGCACCCAAGCTGGCACGGTAGTTATCTAACTGCTTTAGTTATTTATGCAACGTTATGGGATATTAGCCCCATAGGATGCAGCTATATTCCCGATGAATCTATCCATTCTGAAGATGCTTTTATTCTGCAGGAAGTCGCCTGGGAGGTAGTTTCAGGAGATTGAGATGAAATTAACTAAAATATAGGAGAAAAATGATATGACTCATTTAGAGAAATTGAGTTATTGTGGGATTTACTGTGGTGGTTGCTTGAATTTTAAGAAGAATTATAACTGCCAGGGCTGCCGATATGAGGAAAATATGCTAAGTGACTGTCCCCTTAGGGCATGTGCAATTGCCAAAGAATTGATTCATTGTGGAGAATGTGAAGAATTTCCCTGCAAAGAACTGATAGAGTTTTATGAAGATGGAGTCCCGCTTCATGACCTGGCATATAAAAACATTTTGAGGATCAAAGAAATTGGGATTGATAAATGGCTAATAGAACAGGAAGAACTTTCTGGAAGCAAGGGCAAGTGACATAATATCAGGCTTCGTTTTTATCTTTTCATAGTGGCTCGTTGAGAGAGGTGAAAAAGTTACTCTTCTGAAATAGGATTGCTTGATTAGAGATTCTTTATAGACTCTATGGAATCTATGGACTTTATGGACGTTGTGTCCATTATGTCCATAGAGTCCATTCTGTCCATGGAGGGAGGATTATTTCAACAGGGTCAGTTTCCGGCAGGAGATCAGTTCGCTATTGAGTTTGTATTGAGCAAGATAGATACCACTGCTGCCTGCGGGTGCGTTCCAGGTACAGGTGTGATCTCCCGCAGAATAAGTATCCTTTATAACCTGATCTACTAATTGTCCCTTGATATTATAGATAGTGATTTCCACAAACCCCGTGTGGTCGAGATTGAATGCTAAATTAATCTCTGGATTAAAGGGATTAGGATAGCAATTGAACTGAGGTGAGATCACTATCTCATCATCAATTGTGCCTGTGAGGATATCGGAAACATCTCCAGTGGCAAGATAGATATAATCAGTTGCATAATTCCAGTTTGAGTCAGATTTTTCTACTATTTGCATCAGCATCTGATTTGACTAAGCATCATACTTTTGCAAAATGAAGCTATCATTCCAAAACCTTCCTGCTGCTATTATCCCACCAAAACCATCAGATACCACTGAGAATTGATCTGGATGCTCAAACCCAATAATATCACTGAATAAAATATTCCCATTACTGCTCCAGTTCTCGGCTATTTCTCCTGCTGAATTCACCTTAAGCCACTTGACCTCATATGTATTTTCATGATCCCACCAGAGAATGTAAACTGAGCCGTCTCCAGCGGTGACCATCTCTAATTCACAGCAATATAAGGTTTCTTCTTCCAATTCAAATATCAATCCGGTCTCACCCCAAAGCAGATTACCATCCTCATCTATTTTTTTTGCATCCGCAATAAGGCAGAATCACCAAATTCACTCCAGGCAATCACTACTTCGCCATTTACAGTTTCTATAAACGTTTCTCCATCAACATAATTACTCTCTAATATCTTCTCTGACTATTGGCAAAAATACAGAACCCTCAAAATCTGTGAGTTGATTACCCCGCGGATCCTGAACATCAAGTGAAATGCGATAGGTATTAAAGTTATTCAGCTTCACAAGTGGTTTAAAAATCACTGTTTCATTATCACCACTAATAGCTTTCAGGGGATATTTCAAACCGGTTTCTGTTTCTGTGAGCGAACCTATTGCATGCTCTTTGAAAATCACTTCACTGAATGTAATCTTGATCTCCGGCTGTAAAACCGATACTGAAGATCCGTCTCGCGGGTCTATTTTAACCACTTGGGGAGCTATAGTATCAATTCTGGTGCTCGCAGAAAAGACCAGCGAATCTATTTCAGCAATATTTCCCTTTTTATCTTCTGCCCCTATCACCATCACCTTATAGTCGAGAGTATCCATCTCAGCAGAAAAAACCCGCAATTTATCTTCAGCTATCCGCCAGCGTTTCACTCGTAGAGCCTGTCCCAGTGAGTCCGTGAATAAATGCACGGTTTGCACGTTCACAAGTGGCTCATCAAATGACAGATCAAGTTCATCACAATATAAAGCCATAACCTTGGTTAAAGCAGGAGCAGTGGAATCTGAATATGCCAGAAAAAGGTCTGCTGTCACTATCGCACGGGCGTCAGTATTTTCCTCAGCGAAAGGTTCTTGATCAATATCAAGCCGGTTATTCTTGTTTTTATCCACATATGCACGCAAAAAATGTCCCGCTTCATTTAAAGTCTCTATAGCATAGCTTTTGGTAAAATTGCGCGTGTAGATCAAAGTGGTATCTGCTGAAAATAAACTGACTCTTACTTCATTCTGACTATCCGCAATATCTTCAAAAGAAAAATTTCCTGATATCCTCCAGTCATTTAATTTTCCACTTGCCCACACAAGATCATATTGTTCCTGCAATGAGTTATTATGATAGCCTTTAATATTCTGGGAAAAGGAAAAATAATAATTGGAATTGGGTATAAGCATTTCCTGGATTTCAATGATCAGGGTATTATTTTCCCAGCGGAAGCGTTTGGAAAATATCTCCGGATATATATGAAGTCCACTATTAAAGGTGCCAATATCCATAGGTTTAGAAAAGGTGATCTCAATATTTTTGCCAGTAATATCCTCATACTGAGCTGGATACACATTCATAATATAGGGTTTTTCTGTATCCTCAGGCCCACCTGTGGCATTCTCTTTGTTTCCGCAGCCCGTAAATATAAATACTGAAAGCAGCACTATAAAACTAAAAACCCTTTTCACGCAGCCACTCCATCGTCAATCCCGGTTTTTCATGATTTGCAAAATAGCGCAGTATATATTTTCCAATAATGTCAAATTCCAGATTGACATATTGCCTGAGTTCATTGAGATTTGTCTCCTGCAGGGTATGAGTGATCAGTGCCACGGCAAAACGCTCAGATTCCAGTTTTGCCACCGTAAGACTCACACCATTAACTGCGATTGATCCCTGCCAGGTAATCAGATCTTTATATTCGGCAGACAGCTTGAACCATAAATAAGTAGTCTCTCCAGTTTGTTCTTTTGCCATAAATTCACTTACGCAGTCCACATGCCCCTGCACCAGATGACCATCCAGCCTGCCACCATATAGTAAAGCCCGTTCAAGATTGATCTTATCTCCCCACTGCCATAATCTGATAGTTGTCTTTAATAAGGTCTCACGCATCACTTCTACAGTAATTTTACTGGCATTAAACTCTATCACTGTCAAACAGGCACCATTGCAGCACACGCTGTCACCTTTCTTCAAAGTGGTATTTATCTTATGACACTCGATATCCAGAATACGCTTTCCACCCTGATCCCGATAATCTCTCAGCTTTCCGATTTCTTCAATTATGCCTGTAAACATTGTTATTTATACGCTGAATAACGTCTTTTGAAAGCTGTGGTAAGCGTACGTGAAGTGGCATATTCCATATCTCCACCAAAGGGTAATCCCGTAGAAAGCCGCGTGATCGTCTTCACATTATCTGCAAGCTGGTTTACCAGAAAATTGATCGTGCTCTCACCTTCCACAGAAGGACTGATCGCCAAAATAAGTTCTTCCACCGGATTAGCTGCCAGAAAGTCCTGCAATAGCGGATAATTTATCTCATCTAGCCCTATCCCATCCATCGGTGACAATAGGTTGCCCAAAATGAAATATCTACCCTTGAATTCATGAGTATCTTCGATCAGATAAGCATCCTGAGTATCTTCCACTACGCAGAGAATTTGCTGCTCACGCTGAGTATCCTGGCAAAAAACACAAGGTTCAGTATCAGTCAGGATATTGCACACAGGACAATTGGAATAACTATTTACTGCTTTGATAATAGCCTCGCCAATTGTTTCTGCATCCTTGCGTTCCATGCGGATCAGATACATTGCCAGACGCGTAGCTGTCTTCTCCCCTATCCCGGGAAGCTTCTTAAGCCCCTGCTTGAGTTCTTCAAAACTGCCGGACAGCATCGCTTAGAATAATCCAGGTATTTTCATATTACCAGGAACAAACTTAGACATCTCTTCCTCTGAGCTTTTTGCCACCTTAAGATGTGCTTCATTTACCGCTGCCAAGATCAAATCTTCCAGCATTTCCACATCAGCGGGATCTACCACTTCCTTGTCTATCTTCACACTAAGAAGCTCATTTTGACCATTCATCGTCACAGTTACCATTCCACCTCCCGAAGTAGCTTCCACAACTTTATTAGCCAGCTCTTCCTGTGCCTTCATCATCTGTTCCTGCATCTTCTTCGCCTGCTTCATCAGATCATTCATATTTCCTTTCTTGCCACCTGGATACATATTATATCTCCTTAGTTATTATTCTCTTTCAAATTATCCAGCTACCTATTCTACAGTCAACAGAAATGTGATTTTACTCTCTAAATATAAGACATATAAGTCTTATAAAACTCAATTAAACTTCCGATTTATTGTCGGGTGTTTTTGATTATTTATCTGTTGATGAATTTATTCATCATCTACTAATCTATTTATGAGATCATCATCTGCGAGGAAGGGGATGGTGATATGTCCTTCTTCGGGGTGTTTTTTATTCCAGTCAGCGGCTGTTTCCACGGCTGGAGTATTTCTTGCCCAGCTTCTGCGTGCCACTCCACCCATCACATCCCAGCTAAGAGCACTTTTAATTACTTTATCAGCGTGAGCTGAGCCATCTAAGAGCAGACCAAATCCACCATTTGAGGCTCTGCCGATGCCGACTCCACCGCCATTATGCAAAGCAACGAGCGTCATGCCACGGGCGATATTTCCACCCCAGCACTGGATACTCATATCTGCGGTAGGACGACTGCCGTCGTAGATATTTGCTGTTTCGCGGAAGGGTGAATCTGTGCCGGACACATCATGATGATCACGTCCCAGCAGCACGGGACCTATAATACCGTCTCGCACCATCTGGTTAAATTTAAGCGCTATTTCCATTCTACCTTCTTCATCTGCATAAAGGATGCGGCATTTTGTGCCGACCACCAGTTTATTTTCTTCCGCAGTGACGATCCAGTGATGATTATCACGGTGCAATGAACTAAGAGAGGGATCTATGCATGCCATAGCAGCTTGATCAGTAAGATGTAGATCGCTATCCTGGCGGGAAAGGCAGACCCAGCGGAAGGGACCAAACCCGCGATCAAAGCAGACGGGACCCATAATATCTTCCACGTATGAGGGCCAGATGAATCCTTGCGAAGTGTCTTCTCCATTTGCTGCAATTTCTGTGGCACCAGCATCAAATATAGATGCCATAAAGCTATTGCCATAATCCCAGAAATAAGAGCCTTTAACCGTTAGTTTCTTGATCACTTCAAAATGACGCAGCAGTGATTTATCTACGAGTTGCTTGAATTTATCAGGATTTTCTTTTATCAATTTTCTACCTTCGGCAAAACTGATGCCAGCAGGAGTGTAACCCCCTTCATATACAGCATGACAGGAAGTCTGATCTGAGATGAGATCAACAGCGATATTCTGCTGATCAAAATATTCCAGAAGGTCAACAACATTGCCATGATAGGCGATAGAGACAGGCTTTTTGGATTTCTGGTATTCCAGCATCCATTGAGCGATTTCATCAAGATCAGCACTAACCTTACCCACCCAGCCCTGGGAATATCTGGTTTCTATGCGGCTGTAATCCACTTCAGCTATCACTCCGATACCACCAGCAATTTCCACTGCTTTTGCCTGAGCACCACTCATTCCGCCCAGTCCTGAGGATATAAATAATTTACCTGCCAAATCCTGGTCTTCCGGAATACCCAGATATTTACGACCCGCATTGAGTAAAGTAATATAAGTACCATGCACAATACCCTGAGGACCGATATACATCCAGCCGCCAGCAGTCATCTGTCCATAATTAGAAACGCCAAGAGCTGCCAGTTTTTTGAAATCATCAGGATTATCCCATTTACCCACCAGCAGACCATTCGTAGAAATCACCAGCGGAGCATCTTTGGATGAGGGGAATATTCCCACCGGATGCCCGGAAGATACTACTAAGGTTTGATCTACGCGTATAACTTCCAGATATTTTTTGATAAGCCGATACTGCATCCAATTCTGGCAAACCTGTCCGGTTTCACCATATGTGACCAGTTCATAAGGATAGAGTGCCACCTCAAAATCAAGGTTATTATCAATATTTACCTGAAGTGCTCTGGCAGCAAGAATGCCTTTATATTCACTTACAGGTTTACCAGTCAGCTTTCCAGCAGGACGCCAGCGATAACCATAAATTCTACCCATAGTACGCAATTCCTGCAAGAATTCGGGTGCAACTTCTTTATGTAATTCTGCTGGAATGTAGCGCAGGGCATTTTTGAGGGCAATTTTAATTTCGTAATTATTAAGCTGCAAACCGCGATCAGGGGCGCGCCTTATGCCGGATTCAAATTCTTTATTTTCAGGCAATACGGGTTCCAGCATTATCGTCATAGCAGTGGCGATAGATTTGTTATCCATTTTATCTCCAAACAGTATTTATTTTTTCCTTTTATAATCGGTTCTATGAGATTTTGGCTTAGAGAAGGTTTTTTGATTTTCAGGAGGTGCTTTTACTTTTTCTGTTTCTTTGATCATAATGGTTTCCGGAGAACGATAAAGCACATTCTTAATGGCAGTTTCCAGACGGTTGACCGTAGTAGTGGAAATCTGGTTCTTGTTTTTTTTGCTTTCCAGGTGCAAAACAATTATTTTTGCCGGAAACTCCTGAAAACTGCAATCGAGGCATTTATCCAGGGTTTCACAAATAATAAAAGTCTGAGCAGTTTTACAGGTAGATTTGACCTGAAGAGCGTAATGCTCAATATTGAAAATATCTAAAACAGTAAGGTTTTTGTACACGAAGAAAAGCAAAAAAGGTAGATTAAAAGTCTCTTTGGTAAAATTTCTTTTGCCGTTGACACGATATTGGTAATCAAGATTCAAGGTAAGAGACAGTACAGGGGGAGTCTTTTGACCGATTATCTGCGGAGATCTCGCAATCTCAACCGGATTGTCTCCCTTTAGAGCAAGTTTGTAATTCAGAGCTTGAAAATCCCAAACTATTCCTGGTTCTGAAAGTATCGGCTGGCGACTCATGATCGCAGCAATCAAATCATTGATATAGCTGGCAGAAAAAATAGGTGAATCTTCTTCAAAACCTGTTCCTCTTAATTTGTTGAATAAAAATTTGCGGTTATGAAGTGAACCTAAGAATTTGGAAAGGGCTTCTGCAAGATCCTTATTGGCAGTAGAAGGTTCTTCAGTGAGCTGCTGGAAAGCCTTCCATTTCAGGGCAATTTCGCCTAAATACATCTTGTTAACAGGATTACGCTCCTGTTTCTTCAAGTCTGCAAGTATTTTTGAGTAATACATAATTCCTCTTTAATAAACTGTTAATTTAGTCTATCATTAGGAAATAAATTTTTACCTGCAATAGTTTGTCAAGTAGAAAGGTTAAAAATCAACTATTAGTTATTGAAAACCATGGAATTACCAAATCGATACATATTCCTTAATAACTGTGAACTAACAAATAATCGGCATTTGGGATAGCTGTCAACTTTTGTATACTCAGGGCATAAAGAGTTAACGAAAGGGAAGATTTTAAAAGTAAATGTACAAGAATATAGTAGTATGACAAGAGAGTGAGCAGTATATAAATCTTACAGTAGCAAAATATAGTTGACAGAAAAAAGTGCAAAAGTCAAAAAGAGTCATTAAAAAAAGAGAATGAGGGTTGTATGAATTCGGTAGTGGGCAATGTTTTATCAGAGTACATCACGAAAGATTCACAATTAATAGATGAGATCATCTCCAACGTGGGAGAGGATAAATCTATAGTAGAGATCACAGGAGCATCAGGAACGGGAAAATCTTTTATCTTTGAGAAATTGATCCATGTATTACTCCAGAAGCAATATAATTTTAAGGTAATGATCCCAAGAGTAAGAGGAGGAAATCATTTTCGTGATTTCATACATCTTCTGACCGGAATGGAGAATGAAGAATACAGAGAAATAATAATAAAATCTAAGGAATTTCAGATAAAGAACCGTTATGATTTCTATTATTATTTCACAAAACAGATAGAGAAGATGACGATCACAACAGATTTTATCGTCATTTATGAATCGAGTTATCTTGATGAATACACCCGAGATTTTATCCAGTTTCTGATCAATTACTTATATAAAGCAAAGATCAAATTTGTGATATTTTCCAGAAAGCCACATTATCCCGATGGTTATAATATTGACATGACCCAGCCCACTCAGGAAGA
>JAVCCT010000152.1 GCA_030765325.1 Candidatus Stygibacter frigidus
ATTTGATCTTTTTCTGGGTTTTCATTCTTTGGGCTACCTTTATCAGTCGGGCAGTAAAATCTATTCCAATTACTTTTTCGCACTACTTTGCCAGTTCAAAACTGCATCTTCCTGTGCTGCAGCCAATATTGAGAATTTGGGCTTTACCTTTCACGAAGGGCTCACACAATTTTACCAGATTTTGTGAGAAATTACCGAGTTTCAATTTATCTTCACCATAATCAAGTTCGCAGTACGGAGTTATTTCCTGATCATCTTCATAAATATCAGTAAATTCTGGTAATTTTTGATCAGATATCACATACCTGAAACCCGCATGTTGAAAGAAATGACGGCGGAAGGCATATCTGCTGTCCCGAATCGCCTCATTACCAGTAGATATCCAGGAACCACCTTTGATCAAATTATGCCGACCATCAAATGTAGGAGTAGAAAAATCATCATAAAAGGGATGAACTTTGAAACCAGTAAAACCATTTATAGGTGTTTCAGTCCATTGCCAGACATTGCCAATAATATCATAGAACCCGTCAAACTTGAACATATCAACTGGACATGGTGAATGAAAATGCTCAAGATTAATATTGCCTGGTGCTTCATCCCACCAGGGTTGATCCTGCTTTACGTGGTCGTCATATAATATATACCATTCTTCTTCTGTAGGCAATCTAACGGGTAAATTCAACTCAGCAGCTTTCCAGTTACAGAAGGCTTTTGCTTCCAGATAATTGATCTCAACCGGCCAACTCCAGGGAAGGGATATCACGTGAATCATCAATCTCAAAAACCACTTACCATCCTTTTGTAACCAGAACCTCGGATGCTCAGCCTTGGTATATTGTCTCCAACTCCAGCCTTCATCTGTCCACCATTTCTGAGTTTGATATCCTCCAAACTGGATGAATTGCATAAATTCATGATTACTAACCAGATATTTTGCTGCTCTAAAATTATCAACTTTATACTCATGATCACCATATTCATTATCCCATCCATAAAGTGTGCCATCATCTGTTTTCCCTAATTTCACCGTCCTGCCAGTGATATTGATCATAGTGTTGGAAACTGGATCATGATCGAGAGTACAAATTTCACCAAGTCCATTATCCTGCAATTTTTCCAGGGGCAATTGTCTTATCAGCATAGAAGATGTTTCCAGATGGATGCGCTGATGCTCAATACCCATCATAAATATCCAGAATGGGCTGTTCCATTTTATGGGAAGACTCAAATCAAGTTCGCTTATCAAATTATCTACAAACGAGCGAACCTGGCTCCGATAAGCCATTACTTCAGATAAGGGGGGCCAGTTATAATTAGCTTCATTAAGATCATCCCAGGACATCTCATCTACACCAACGGCAAACATGGATTCAAACTCTGGATTCACTCGCTGGGAAATTATTTTGGCAAGTATTAGTTTATTTATATAAAAAACGGCTGTATGACCGATGTAAAAAATTATGGGATGACGTAGAGGGTCAGCTCTTTGATAAAAAGTCTCCTCCTCGCTTATTGCTGTATATAATTGTTCATCTATTTCCCAGCTACAATGAAAATACTGTCGAATTTGCCTTCTTTTTTCTTCTGTAGTTCCTTCATTTAGTAATATTGTCTTTGTAATGTATTTCTTCATAATTTACTCCCAGATTAATATTGAGCTTAAAATATAATTTAGGAATTTTCGGTCAAACAATAAAGCAGGTTGAAAAAAAATCAACCTGCTCTAATTTTTTCCGCAAGTAACATACCTTATACAGGTAGTTGATTAGAAAAATATAACTTTAATAATGCTATCAGGTAATATCCTTGGTTATTTTGTCCAGTTCCTTCTTGGTTAGCTTTTCCGGAGTATCGATACTGAGAATAGTGCAAGCACTCTGAGCTGTGAAGTAGGCCCATTGGATTAGCTGTTCCTTGAATTTCTCCAAATCTATTTTTGGACCATTAATAACCCGGTAGGAAATCGTGATTGAGCAGATATTATTCCAGATCAAATGACTTACCTGGTGAAGGAGTTCTTCATCCTTACACAATGTGGAAAGGAAAGACATGAAGAAGTTATCGATTTCTTCAAACTTTTTGTAAAGCGTGATCAGTGCCGGTTCATAATCGTGGGATACCACGCCTGGAACCATAAAGGCAAATTTGATGTTCTGTTCACTAAAGGCATAAAGAAATAGCTTATGGATCATCATGTTAAGTGATTTGGGAGTAGCTTTTTCTTTCAGATGCGGATTCAAAATCTCAGCAAATTGAAAATGCTTCTCTGCCAAAAGACAAATAACTTCACTCCAAAGAGCTGCTTTAGAACCATAATAATAGTTCACAGCATGGATTGAGCATTTGGCATCTTCTACAATATCTTTAATGCTGGTTTCATCAAAACCTTTCTCACTGAAATACTTTGTTGCAGATTTCAAAATCTGCGATTTTCTGGGTGACTTTTTCTTACGGCGGTAGCGTATATCTACCATGGCTGTTTCGTAATCATATACTTTTTTCATAGTTCAAAACTTTACGAACCTCAAATTTTAGTCAAATGAAATTTTATTTGAGC
>JAVCCT010000232.1 GCA_030765325.1 Candidatus Stygibacter frigidus
GTTCTTACGGCAGCTTCCATCACACCACCAGTAGCACCAAAGATCGTGGCAGCACCAGTATATTCACCAAGAAGGTTATCCGCTTTTTCTTCTGGGAGGTTTTTGAAATCAAGACCAGCTTCTTCGACCATGCGGATAAGTTCACGTGTGGTGAGTACATAATCCACATCCTGATATCCGCTGTCGTTCATTTCTGGACGTTGAGCTTCAAACTTCTTGGCTGTACAGGGCATTATTGAGACACATACTATTTTAGAAGGATCAATATCTTCTTTTTCGGCAAAATAGGTTTTAACCATTGCCCCGAACATCTGCTGAGGTGATTTACAGGTAGAAACATTTTCCGCTACGCAGGGGAAATAAGTTTCCATGAACTTGATCCATCCAGGAGAGCAGGAAGTGATCACAGGTAATTTACCACCAGTTTTCACGCGATTGATCAATTCAGTACCTTCTTCCATAATGGTAAGATCGGCAGAGAAATTAGTATCAAAAACGCGGTCAAAACCCATTCTACGTAAAGCAGCATACATTTTACCAACAGTTACTTCTTCTGGGTTCATCCCAAATTCTTCACCGAGTGTAGCACGTACAGCTGGAGCTTCCTGGACAACTACGTATTTTTCCGGATCAAGGAGAGCATCCCATACTTCATCGATATGAGTTCTTTCACGCAGAGCACCTACTGGACAATATACAGTACATTGACCGCAATTAACGCAGGGGCTGTTTGCCATACCCTTATCAAAGGAAGTCGTGATAGTAGTTTCAAAACCACGCCCATCAAGAGTGAGAGCAAAAACCGTCTGAGTTTCAGCACAAACCGTAATGCAGCGTCCGCAATTGATACATTTATTTGGATCACGAATAATTGAGGGGCTGGTATAATCCACTGGTTTTTTAATCAGCAGAGATGGGAGTTCAGAAGTTTGAATTCCCAGATGATATGCCATATCCTGCAATTCGCATTTATTATTTTGCACACATGTGGGGCAAACCACATCATGATTGCTTAGGATCATTTCCACCAGAGTTTTTCTTAATCCTCTAAGTTTATGACTATTAGTGGTGACCTTCATACCTTCCCAAACGGGGGTACAGCAGGCGCGTTTGATAGGTGATTTTTCTATTTCCACTACGCATACACCGCAATTAGCTGTGGGTGGCAGATCTGGGTGATAACATAAAGTCGGAATATTCTTTCCTGCTTTTTTGGCAGCAGAGATGATCGTGGTCCCTTCGGGAACCTGAACCTCAATACCATCTACTGTGAGGTTTATCATCTTAGACATATTTTCCTCCATTTCTATTTATTTATTTTAATCTTTTAAGAAAATCTGCTCTAAAATGCTTTAGAGCACTATTCACAGGCATCATCAGGCTTTGTCCCAGGGCACAGAATGATGTATGGAACATGGTATCAGCAATAACTATCATATTATCAAGATCCTTTTCTGTTCCTTCACCTTTCCTGATCTTAGAAATCAATTTATATAGCATCTCATTGCCATTCGCGCAGGGTGAGCACTTGCCACAACTTTCATGACGGAAAAATCTGATTACGGAATATAGCATTTCCATGATGTCAGTTCTCTCATCCATTACTAATATTGCTCCGGAACCCAGAACTGCTGCATATTCACGTAAGCTGTTATAATCCATGTTCACATCAAGACGCCCTAGAGGAAGAAATACTCCAGCAGCTCCTCCAACCAGCGCAGCTTTGAACTGATGACCTTCTTGTATTCCGCCGCCAAATTCATCAATAATTGTTCTCAATGAAGTTCCCATATCCACTTCACAAAGCCCAGGCAGATTCACGTCACCCATGATGGTGTATACCTTTGTGCCACTACAGCCTTCGGGTCCATAACCAGTAAACCAGTCAGCTCCATTAGAGATGATACCAGGAACATTAGCTATCGTTTCCACATTATTGACTACTGTAGGTAATTTCCAGGCGCCTTCCACACCCGGAAATGGCGGCTTGCTGCGAGGATTACCCCGATTACCTTCCATACTCTCGATCAGGGCTGTCTCTTCTCCACAAACATAAGCACCAGCACCTATCTTAATATATATATCAAGATCAAAACCGCTTTCAAATATGTTTTTGCCAATAAGTCCATATTCATAAGCATCTTTTATCGCTTTTTCCAGTCTATTAATACACAGTTTATATTCACCACGAATATAAATATATGCTTTAGTAGCGCCCACTGCAAAAGATGATATCATCACTCCTTCCAGCAGTTTGTGAGGATCACCTTCCATAATTAGCCGATCCTTAAAGGTTCCCGGCTCTCCTTCATCAGCATTGATCACAAATAATTTCTGCTTACCCTGAATAGGAGCGGTGAAAGACCATTTAAGTCCGGTGGGGAATCCTGCCCCGCCACGACCGCGCAAGCCAGAGGCTTTTACTTCATCTACTATCTGCTCTGGTTTCATATTAAGCAAAGCTTTTTCCCACGCTTCATATCCACCAACTGCCAGATAGTCATTTATATCTTCGGGATTGATCTTACCGGAATTTTCCAGCACAATCCTGTTTTTATAATTGAAATCATAATGTTTTTTGAGAGGAGCTTTCAGGGTTAAGCGACTAACCGGGCGTCCCTTAAGAAAATGTTCAGTTACTATTTCTGGAATATTTTCTTTCTGCAGATTCACATAAGTGACCTGATCAGGATATACTGTCATACTCACGCCAGTGCCAAAAAGTCCCAAAGTTCCTGTTTCCAGAATATTGATCTCATCAGCGAGATTATTTTTCTGTAATTCACTGCGCAATAACGCTTCTAATTCTTTAACTCCAGCTGACAGGGAGGTGTCATCTATACCGATAAGAATGTGACTGCGATAAAATTTCATTATTCGCCTCCCTTATATGATTTTATAATTTTTTCCAGTTTATCTTCAGTGAGATTGCCATAAACATCTTCATTTATCATCATCACAGGTGCATTTCCACAAACACCCAGGCAGGCGCATAATTCCAGGGTAAACAGTCCGTCGGTAGTGGTTTCGCCGATTTTTACATTCAGCAATTCTGCCAGTTTGATAAGCATCTTTTCTGAGCCACGATGAAAGCAGGGTGGAGATTCACATAATCTGATAATATTTTTACCACGAGGTTTGGTGCTGAACATAGTATAAAAGGTCAACACACCAAATATGTGGGCTGGCTGGATATCAAGATATTCTGCCACCAGATGCACTGCTTCTTCTGATATGTAATGCTGGGCATCAGTATCCTGGATCTCATGCAAGATATAGATGAGATTCTCTTTTTCCGGAGTATATTTACCGAAAATCTGCTCGTACATAATTACTCTCCGATTATTTATTTGTCTGTAGAAACCACATAGTCATTAACTACCCGACCATTCACTATGTGTTCTGCGACTACTTTTCTTGCTTTGGCAACATCCATATAGCCATAAGTTATCACTGGTTTGCCACTCTCAATAACATCTACCACGGGTTCCATTGAAGATAATCCTTTTTCTCCTGTCTGGGTTACCAGCACATCTTTGATTTCACGCTGCGCTACTTCATCAAGGATTGCTTTCATTACTTCTCGAGCGCCCATTGCTATTCCTGAAGTTCCCATGCCAACCACAACCTTAAAACGAAAGTTACTGTCTCGTAACTTCATATCCTGTTGTGCTTTCTCCCGGATTTTTCTTAATTCATCCAGTGTCTTCATAAATCCTCCTGATTTATTTATTTTATTAAATACTTTTTATACTATGAACTATATATCTAATAGACAAACCAATCGTCTAAATAATTGGCAGACATCAATCTATACTTATTCCTTTCATTTAAAACTCCTTTACACTACTATTACAATTTTATTAAAATCCAATACCAAAAAGCAGAATTTTGCCGTCAAGTGAAATAATAAATACCCTTAAATTTCTGTATGAAATCCATCTTACTGTGAGATCACAAAAATTAATCTGGTGATAGTGATTCAAAGAAATTTAGGGCTTTAATTACATAATAGTTGCCTGTTAATGGACTTTTATTTGAATTGACTAACACGGATGAGGTTAATATGGATGAGATAAGGGCGTTAAAGGAAATAAAGAAATACCACAATGGCAGGTTTGAAATGCTTACTGATCTTGTGGTGCGTGAAATATCTTTCACTATCAATGTAAATGATTTCAGACTGGTAGCTATAGCCTGTTTGCCAGAAAATTTACCGGCTCTGGCGTTAGGATTTTTGTTTTCAGAAGGCTTGCTGATGAATCAAAGAGAAATACTTGATAGTGAATATACACCAGCAGAAAATCTGATCAATTTCAAACTTGATATTCCGGAAGAGAGAATCCAAAGTTTCTTTTTAACTGGGGAAAAAACTTCTGGCTGTGGTTCGACATTATCCTCTGCTCTATCAGGTAATAAAAGGGCTTTTTCTGAGCTGAAAATTGAGGCTGAAAGTATTTTGCAGCTAATGCGTAAATTTCAGCAGGACTCAGCTCTATTTAAGCAAACTGGAGGAGTTCACAGTGCCGGTCTGGTGAAACATGATGAGATTGCCTATTATGCAGAGGATATCGGCAGGCATAATGCTGTGGATAAAGTGGCTGGAATGGCTTTGATGAGCCAGTGTGATCTGACGAGTTATTACCTGATCTGCAGCGGCAGGATATCATCTGAGATCGTCAAGAAATGCGTAAGGCTTGGTATTCCGCTCATTGTATCACAATCGGCAGTTACTTCTGAGGCAATACGTTTGGGCTGGGAATATAAAACTTTTCTAATGGGCTTTACCCGAGGTGGAAGATTTAATCTCTACACAGGGATAGAAGAGGAGATATTTGTGAAGAATGAGTATTAATGGGGGATCAGTGAACCGCTAAATCTGAGCTGGCTTACTTTTCTATTACTTCACATAGTAAGATAATGTTTGATCGTTTTGTTAAATGCTTTAAATAGTGGCTATTACGTTCTGTCTTTATTGATTAAGCTGGCAGCAATGGTTGACTTGAAAATATCTAAGAAAATATTTCTTGATAGACTGGGAAAAAATATTTAAATTGAATACAAAAGGTTATGGAAGTAAAGATTATGGTAGAAAATAATGTCAAGAGTCAAATCTTAATTTACAAGGCAAAAAACGGAAATATAAAAATTGATGTAAAACTTGAAGACGAGACAGTTTGGCTTACTCAGAAACTAATGGCAGAGTTATTCCAAACCTCTGTTCCCAATATAAATATGCACCTTAAAAACATCTTCAAAGAAGGTGAGCTGGAAGAAGTTTCAACTATTAAGGATTTCTTAATAGTTCAAAAAGAAGGGGCAAGAGAAGTAAAGCGTAGACAAGTTTATTATAACTTAAATGCTATTATATCTGTGGGTTACAGAATAAAAAGTAACATTGCAACCCGTTTTCGAATTTGGGCAACTGAGCGATTGAAAGAATATATAGTCAAAGGTTTCACATTGGATGATGACCGTTTGAAGCAAGAAGGAGCAAAATCAAGATACTTTGAAGAATTATTGCAGCGAATACGGGATATCAGAAGCAGTGAACGGAATTTTTATCAAAAAATAACAGACATTTATGCAACCAGTATTGATTACAGAAATGATTATGAACTAACAAAAGTTTTTTTTGCCACAGTTCAAAATAAAATGCACTATGCCGTTCATGGCAAAACTGCAGCAGAAATTATAAATGAGAGAGCAAATGCTGATAAGCCATTTCTTGGTCTCACAAATTTTATTGGTAAATATATAACAATTCGTGACATATTAATAGCCAAAAATTATCTTTCCGAAGAAGAATTAAATCAGTTAAATTTGATCGTATCAATGTATCTTGATTTTGCAGAATTACAGGCAACGACAGGTAGATTAATGAAAATGCAAGATTGGATACAAAAACTTGATGATTTCTTACACATTAGTGAAAGAAAGCTACTCACAAATGCAGGAGAGGTAAGCCACCAAAAAGCAATTGCAAAAGCGAAAAAGGAATACAAATATTACAGAAAATTAGAGGATAAAAAGTATGTCTCAGATTTTGACAAAGAGATGAAATGGCTTTTACAAAAAAAGCCAAACAAAACATAAATCTTCAGCTTCAGAATGTTGTAGATAAATCATCCCTGATTAATTGCTCTATTAAAAGCAAAACAGGAATAAAAATTTTGTGCATCAGGATTTACAGGATATTTACCAGATGTTCTCTAATACAATGATTATATCCTTTTTATCCATTTTAAGTCAGGAGATGTAACTGAACATGGGGTGATAAATCACAGAAAAAGCAATGTAAAAATGTCGTCTAAATCAGTAATATAGATGTAAAGAGACTGTTCAACCTAAGTAATTGATTTCATTGCACATATTCATCATATATGTCTATTTCAGGTAATTGACATTTTTCCCGTAGGGAATATTTATTTGTAGCCCTGGGTTGAAACGCAGTTTCTACCCAGGGGAAATATAATAAACCAGAATACCTACCCGTCCCAAACACCGGCAGAGCCGGTGTTTGGGACGGGTAGGTGAATATAAATTATAAA
>JAVCCT010000096.1 GCA_030765325.1 Candidatus Stygibacter frigidus
TATCAACTTGATCTAACAGGATATTTTGGAGATGTGGAAGAAGATGAATTAATTTATGAATATACTTTCACACCAGAAGAAATCGTATTAGTATCTGATCAAAGTGCTATAATAGAAATTCAGTCAGTAGAGAACTGGAATGGAGAAAGCTGGGTAGGCGTATCAGTTTCTGATGGTGAATATACGATAGAAACCAGCTTCATGGTTTATGTAGAATCTGTGAATGATGATCCAGTTATCGAATTGCCAGACAGCTTTACCATGGACGAAGCAGTACTTTATATGGTAGATTTTGCAGAATTCACCAGTGATATTGATGAAGATGTACTGGAACTGACAGTAATTGGCAATGAAAATATCAATGTGTTGATAGAAGGATTGAATGTAACTTTTGATTCTCCAAGCTGGTATGGTGAAGAATTATTGACCTTTACGATCAATGATAATATGGGAAGAGCAATTGCAAGTGATGATGTAATTGTTATTGTAAGACCGGCATTATTTGAAGCAGAGATCACAGTTGGTTCTGCAGTAAAGCTTGAGGATGAATCCTTCACAATAGACGTGAGCACATCAGAAGTGTACGATTACTGGAATGTGATCAGTTTTGAATTTGATATAAATTATGATGCAGACTCATACGAATATGTAGGATATGAAGCAGGTAATATGCCTAATCCCAATGGGATGCTGATGTTGAATAATAGTTCCCCGGGAGTGCTGGCAGTGGCTTATGCAGATGCAATGGTAATGTCTGGAATCGGAGATCTAATAACATTTGAATTTATGGCAGTTAATGCAGGAACAAGTGAGATCACTGCAGTAGATTTCCAATATAATTCAACCGAGATATTAAATATAATACCGGGCACAGTGCAAGTGATTGATGTGAATCATCCTCCAGTTGCTGATGCAGGGATTGATCAAAGCATTTATGAGCTGGAATCAGTAATACTTGATGGAACAGCTTCATATGATCCAGACGAGCAGGATCTGGAATATGAATGGATAGTACCAGCCGGTATTGAGTTAGATGATCCCCTGAGTGCAACACCAGGCTTTATAGCCCCGGAAGTTATTGCGGACGAGGAATTTGTATTTACATTAAACGTAAGTGATGGTGAATATACAGATAGTGATGAAGTAGTGATTACAGTATTAAATATCAATCATCCTCCAGTAGCGGATGCAGGAGATGATCAGATTGTTGAAGAAGGTGATTTTGTGCAATTAGATGGATCGGGATCATATGATCCGGATGGCATTGTAGTGAGAGACGCACCTGACTGGATACTAAATGTGCCTGATTATGAATATAATGGATTTATCTGGGGAATGCTGATGCTTAATGGTATGCCAGGTGATGATGTAAATGACATGATTGGGGTATTTGTTGGAGACGAATGCCGTGGAATCGCTCAGCAGAGTGATAACAGTGTTCAGGATTATACAGAACAATTTGGACATATTGCTTTTATGCCACAGGTTTTCAGCAATGTGACCGGCGGTGAGATGATGACATTCAAATTATATGATGCCAGTGCTGGGATGATCTACAATATAGATGAAACTCTGGAATTTACAGCTGATATGACTGTGGGTGATGGTTATGATCCATTTATTTTCACAGTAAATGAAGAACAGGCTACGGGTCTGGAATACACTTGGACAGCTCCAACGGGGATTTTCCTCGAAAATGCAGACGGACCTAATCCTACATTCTTTGCTCCATCAGTTAATGAAGATACAGATTTTGTAATAGGTTTAACGGTATCCGATGGAGAATATACTGACAGTGATGAAGTGATGGTTTCTGTATTGAATGCTGATATCCCACCGATAATTGCAAATATAACAGTAACTTCAGGAATCGCCGGTCCAGGAGAATCAGTAAATATAGATGTTCTTACATCTTTAATAGATCCTACCTGGAATGTATTCAGTTATCAATTCCGGTTAGCATTTAATGAATCAGAATTGAGTCTTGATGGCTGGTCACTTGATGGCACAATCGTAAATCCAGATGGTGAATTAGAGGTCTGGTTTGATCGTGGTGTAGTAAACATAAAATTCGTAAGTCAGGTAAGTTCAGGTGGAAGAGAATACATACCAATAGCTGGTGCTGGTAGTCTGATCAATCTGCAATTTACTTCTCTTACAGGTGGACAATCTCAGTTATACCTTTATGATTTTACGTTTAATGCTGAGGATATTACAGTAATCAATCAGGGTGCGATCAATAATAATGCTCCCTTTGTACAGGTACCAATACCTGAACAAACTGTATTTGAGGATTTTGGATCATTTACACTTGATTTAAATAGCTATTTCGTTGATCCTGATGATGATGTATTAACATATATATTAGATTCTGGAGATGGAATTGTTGCGAGCATAGAGAATAATATTTTAACGATAAATTCTGTTGAAAACTTTAATGGTACTGTGCCAGTGACAATAACAGCCCGGGATAACTGGAGTGATAATTTGGAAGCAACTTCAGAATTTGATATTGTAGTTACACCAGTAAACGATGTTCCAGAGATAAATCTGCCTGAAATGTACAGCTTTGCAGAGGATGGTGAACTGATAGTGGATTTTGCTTCATTCATCAGTGACGTGGATGGTGATCAATTGACATTAAGCGTAATGGGTAATGAAAATATCACTGTGGGAATAGTGGGTACCATGGTTACTTTTGGAGCTGTGGATAATTATTATGGCACAGAGACACTAACTTTTGTAGCTGATGACGGTGTAGAACGAGCAACAGGTACTGATGATATTTTGATTGAAGTAATCTCTGTAAATGATCTGCCAGTAGCAGAAGCAGGATCACCTATTAATGCTACAGCCGGTCCAGATGGCATTGCTTTAGTAACTTTAAATGGTAGCGGTTCTTATGATGTTGATGGTGAAATAGTTGAATATTACTGGAGTTGGAATGGTGGAGATGCCTACGGTGAGACAGTTGAAGTAGAACTGGCGGTCGGTAACTACACTATCATGCTGGAAATCACAGATAACGAAAATGGAATGGATAGTGACAATGTTCAAGCATCTGTTGCTCCATACAGTGGAACTGATCCTATAGCATACCCTGATACATATCTTGTAGATGAAGACATGGTACTGATCGTATCTGCCGCTGAAGGAATTCTGGCAAATGATGTGGATGATGGATATCCTGAAGCACTGACAGCGCTAATGCTTGATGAGCCAACAATTGGGACATTGATTTATGATGAACCCTGGGATGGCAGTTTTGAATATACACCACCAGCTGATTATAATGGCGTTGTAACTTTCACTTATGTAGCTTTTGATGGGAATATTTTCTCAGAAGAGACTATAGTAACTATCAATGTGAACAGTATCAATGATCTTCCAGCAGCAGAAGCGGGAGGACCATATACAGCAGATGCTGACGTTAGTGGCATGGCAATGGTAACCTTAACAGGAAGTGGAAGTGATATTGATGGTGAAATAGTACTTTATGAATGGTATTTAGAAGATATTATGATTGGTACTGGTGACATCATTGAATATGAATTCGCTGCTGGTGAACATGAAGCAACCTTAATGGTAACAGATAATGAGGGTGGATTTGCTGAAGATACCGCTGAAGTTACTGTGAATCCTTATGTAAACATGGTGCCAATAGCCGTAGATGACTATTATACGGTATTAGAAGATGAGACATTGATGGTAGAAGTACCTGGAGTAATGTCAAATGACTATGATCCGGATGGTTATCCTGAAGCTTTGACTTGCGTATTGATAGATCAGAGAAATATTACCTTAAACGAAGATGGCTCATTGGAGTATGTTCCAACACCAGATTTCAATGGTTCAGTAAGCTTTGAATACTATATAACTGATGGTGAATTAATGTCTGAAACAGCCATGATCTTTATTGACGTAATGCCAGTAAATGATCCACCAGTAATAGAGCTTCCAGAAGAATTCACATTCCTGGAAGATGAGATGCTGGAAATAGATTTTTCAGAATACATCAGTGATATAGACAGTGATTTCTTAACTTTATCTGTTACCGGAGATACGATGGTAGCAGTTGATATTGAAGAACTTGCAGTAACATTTACAGCCGAAGCGGACTGGTTTGGCAATGAGGAACTGACATTTACTATTAGTGACAATGAAGTAAGGTTATTTGATTCAGCTGATGTGATGATCAGTGTTTTGGAAGTTAATGACGCACCAGTAATCAATGAATACCTGCCGGTAGAGACTGACATTACAATTTATGATGATGCTATAATCGAGTTCTCTGTAAATGCTACTGATATAGACAGTGATTTGAGTTACAGTTGGACACTCAATGGTGAATTAATGCCTATTATGGGAAATATATTTACCCCGGAATTTACCGCAGAAGGTGATTATGTTATTGCGATAGAGATCACTGACGGTGAATATCCAGTGACAATAACCTGGACAGTACACTATCTTTTAGCTCCTGACTGGGAAGTAGTTACTTATGATAACTTCACAAATGCTCATGGCTATGTAACCGTAGATGGTTTATCTGCAGATATGGGTGACATGATAGGTGCCTTTGTGGATGGAGAATGCCGTGGAATGGGCACAGTAAATGGATCATCAAGAGTTAATTTCCATATTAATGGAGATATAGTAGAAGTAGTAAACTTCAAGTTCTGGGATCTGGAAACAGACACAGTATATGATCTGGAGTACTTTACCCAGACTTATCCAGGTGGAAATATAGGATCCGTATCAAATCCATTACCTCTGGCGGTTACAACTGGAGAGGGACCAGGCTGGGTACCAGTTATTTACACTAACAGCACAATTGTATATGCAATTGTGACTATCGAAGGAGTAGATGCTGAAGAAGGAGATCTGGTTGCAGCTTTTGTGGGAGATGAGTGCAGAGCAGTTACTCAAGTCCAATTATTAACCCGTGAAGCAATTGCTTCTCTGGTAGTACAGGGTAATGAAGTAGAGACAATTCATTTCAGGATCTGGGACAGCAGCGCAGATATAATCTATAATGTTGCGACAACAATCGAGTCAAATCCAGGAGGCACTGTAGGATATCCCCCAAACCAGATATTACTTGATGGATCAAATTTATCTGATGTAACACAGACCTTAGATCTCAATGGGGGCTGGAATCTGGTATCATTATATGTTAGACCAGTAGATATGAGTGTGGAAACGATATTTGCACCGATCATGGAAAACCTGATGAAAGTAAAAGACATTTACAGCAGTTATGATCCATCCTTACCTTCAGTATATAATACACTTCAGGATCTTGAGGATGGCTCAGGATATTATGTAAAAGTAAGTGCTGTATCTGTACTTGATGTTACTGGATCTATATTGGATCCAACCCAAACACAAATTGATCTTAGTAGTGGCTGGAATCTGGCAGCATATGTAAATCAAACGGCAATGGACGTAGAAATAGCCTTTGCAGGATTAATTAATGCTGGAACTTTATTGAAGGTAAAAGATATATTCTCAAGCTATGACCCAAGTCTGCCATCAGCATATAATACATTAGTGAATATGGAGCCAGGCAAGGGTTACTATGTGAGAGTTTTAAGTGACACAACCTTCTATTATCCGATGGCAACTCGTAATAATCTCAGTCAGTCTGATGAGTTATCTGAATCAATCTGGTCACCTGTAATTTATACAAACAGCATGATCGTTTATGTACAGGTAGATCTAACAGGTAGTGAAGGGATGATCCTGGGTAGCTTTGCTGGAGAAGAATGTAGAGGAGTATCACGGATAAGAGAATACAACGACATTAATATTGCTTCATTAGTTGTAAATAGTGAGCAACCAGAAGAAATCAGCTTCATGATATTTGATCCTTCCAGCAGAGAGGTTTATGAGTGTAACGAAGTGATCAATTCTAATCCAGGAGAGGATTATGACGGTATGCCAACTTTGACAGTCAATAATGGGGATGATGTTGTGACGGTGAGTGGATTAACCAGTATTTATCCTAATCCCTTCAATCCAGAGACCAGTATCAGCTTCTATCTTGAGACAGATCAGTTTGTAA
>JAVCCT010000339.1 GCA_030765325.1 Candidatus Stygibacter frigidus
GAGTTGAAATGACCGTGACTGGAATAATGTCAGATTTACCGGCTAATACTCATTTCACTTTTGATGCCCTGGCTTCGCTCTCAACGTTTGCTGCACTGGCAAAAGCACGGCAACCGGAAAACAGCACCAGACCTATCTGGCTGGAAGAATGGCAGATGATCGCAATGCCTACATATATGCTGGCTGCACCCAAAGCTGATTTGACCGGTCTTGATGAGCGAATCACAGCCTTGACCAGAGATCACGCTGTAGAAGACAATTTCACTATTACATTGCAGGCTCTAAATGATGTTCATCTTCATTCCACAGATATAATATTTGATAATATTGCCAATAAGGGTGATATTAAAAACATCTATATTTTTGCGATTATTGCTCTTTTGATTTTAATAATTGCAGCAGTGAATTATATGAATCTATCCACTGCCTGCAGTATGCAGCGCTCGCGAGAAGTAGGCATTCGCAAAGTTGTAGGCTCTCAAACCAGTCAGCTTCGAATGCAGTTTCTGGGCGAATCTCTGGGAATTACTTTGCTATCAATACTGCTGGCAATTCCTTTATTAGAGCTTACATTGCCAATTTTAAACAGCATTTCCGGGTCACAAATTATCATAGGTAGTGAAGAGCTACAGTTAATGGGATATTCGCTGTTGTCAATTTGCCTTTTAATCGGCATTCTGGCGGGATTATACCCGGCGTTTGTGTTATCACGCTTTCAACCTGTACAGGTTCTTATGGGAGCATTAAAATCACAGGATAAAGGAATTATATTACGCAGGATACTGGTGATATTCCAATTCACTCTATCCATTGCCATGATCGGTTTAACGGTGATCATCCAGCAACAGATGCATTATATATCACAAAAGGATATCGGATATAACAGAGAGCAGGTAGTAGTTTTTGAAATGTCTGGCGGAGCAATGCATAATCAAGCAGATAATTTCAGTGCTTCTTTGCGTGAATTCAGTGGAATTAAAAGTGTGGGCTCAGCGAGTAATATACCGGGGCGTACTTTTAGCCGAACAGGTCTTCTTCCAGAAGGATCTGCTTCTGATGATATTTGGATCTGGAGCAGATTAAATATTAAACCTGATTTCATATCAGCACTTGATATGCAGATTATAGAAGGCAGAAACTTCCGGTCTGAAAATGAAGATTCTGATGAAAACAGCGTCCTGATCAACGAGACGGCTGCTCAGCAATTAGGCTGGGAAAATCCAATTGGTATGAGGATATTTAGTGATTCCGGTGATTCAATGGGTGTAGAAGTTATTGGAGTGGTAAAAGATTTCCATTTTATCACCATGCATCAAAACATCGAGCCAGTAATAATTTATCCTCTTTTAGATAATCCTGCGAGCTTCATTGCGGCAAAAATTGAAAAAGGCAGAATAAATGAAGCACTGGAATATATAGAAACAAAATGGCAGGAATTTTTCCCGGACTACCCGTTTGACTTCATTTTTCTGGATGATGAATTCAATGCTTTATATTCAAGAGACCTGAATACAGGTATTATTGTGAAGATATTCTCACTTTTGACCATATTTGTCGCCTGCCTGGGATTACTGGGGCTTTCCAGTCATTCTATCGATCAACGGCGTAAAGAGATTGGTATTCGCAAGGTATTGGGTGCTACTACCGGAGAAATGACCCGTCTTCTACTCTTAAATTTCATCCAGTGGGTGGCTCTGGCAAATGTTTTTGCTATACCCTTAGGCTGGTATGTTGCTCAGCAGTGGGTAAAAAACTTTGCTTACCACATAAATCCCGGAATCTTCACTTTTGTAATATCAGGAGCAATAGCTGTGTTTATAGCAACGACAGCAATAATATTCCAAACAGTGAGAACAGCCAATGCAAATCCGGCAGATGCCATGAAATATGAATAGAGGTAAAAAATGTTATTAAATTATTTGCGTATCGCTTTTAGAAATATCTGGAGGCAGAAGACTTATTCTGCTATTAATATCGGTGGCTTTGCTATTGGCCTGGGAGTATGTCTGATAATTTCATTTTATGTGATTGATGATCTCACTTATGATCATTTCCACAAAGATGCTGAGAATATCTATCATCTACTGACAGTAGATAATTCTGAGGACGAAGGCGCTCTCAGTTATTCGATCACATCCGGACCGCTGGTTGCTGGTATGGCAGATGCAATTCCAGAAATAATTGCTGCCACAAGAGTCACAGCTATGGCAATAAATCTACCTTTGCCGGAAAATGAGACAGATGAAGAAGCCATGATCCCTGCCAGAGTACTTCTGGCGGATAGCAGTTTTTTTGATGTATTTAGTTTTGAGATACTTGCTTCTATTGATGATCACCCGCTTAGTGATTTCAAAGGTGCTTATATCTCTGAATCTATTGCTGAGATGCTGTATCCTGAAGGTGATGCTCTTGGAAAACCTCTCATTAATCCTCAAATGGAAGATGCTTATATTGCCGGGATAATCAGGGATGCACCTCATAATTCACACTTGCAATTTGATCTGATCGCACCTTTGAATACCAGAGATAATCCTGTCTGGTGGGAATCATGGGAAAATCTTTCTCTCACTGGTTACTTTAAAATATATCCGGAAGCTGATCCTCAAGTGGTATTGGAAAAATTGAATACTTATGCAACTGAAAACGGGTTTGCTGAAGTATTTGCTGTTGGTATGCAACCACTGCTGGATGTTCACATGGGTTCAGCCCATTTGCGCTATGACTTTCTCAATAATAGCAAAACTGATCGCATGAAAGTTTATACATTGGCAATTGTTGCTCTGCTGGTTTTGATAATTGCTTCCATCAATTTCATCAATCTTTCCAGTACCAGAGCTGCTCGCAGAGCTTTGGAAGTGGGTATCAGAAAGGTTGTGGGTGGTAATCATAGGCAGCTTTTCCGTCAATTCATAGGGGAATCAATACTCACTACTTTTATAGCCATGCTCATTGCCCTTGTGCTTTTTGAGGTAGCTTTGCCCTATCTAAACAACTTATTGCATAAGGAAATCAGCTATAATTTGATAGAAAATTACAGATTCAGTATTTTTATAGTAGTAATGGCTATCATGGTTGGTTTTCTGGCTGGTTTATATCCTGCTTCTATTCTATCCTCATTCACTCCTGTAAAAGTGCTTAAAGGTAAATTCTCTACCAGCAAAAAGGGGGTTATCCAGAGAGTAATTCTGGTGATATTACAATTCTCTGTCTCTATTGCTTTGATCATTTCTGTTCTGATCGTTTTGGATCAGGTGAGATTTCTGCAGAAAACTGATCTCGGCTATAATAAAAATAATGTTCTGGTGATTAGAAACTTTTTCGGAGAGCAGGCTCAAGTCGTTAAAGAACAAATCGAAAATATTACTTTCGTGGAGGGTGTTGCTACTTCTTCCAATTTGCCAGGAGGCACTCTTGTCCGCCTGGAAATTATGCCGGAAGGTTATACCCGTGATTCTGGTATGATGTTTGATCGCCTGGAAATTGATGATAACTTCATTGATGTGCTTAAGATCAAATTAGCTGAAGGCAGAAACTTTGATCCGGAGCTGACTACTGACCCGGAAAACTCTATTATCATCAATGAAGCTGCTGCCCGAAAGCTTAACTGGTCTCATCCTCTGGGTAAAAAAATTACTATGATAGACCAGAATGAAGCTCACCTGGAGCGCACTGTGGTAGGAGTAGTAGAAGATTTCAATTTCACTACTGCCAGACGGCAGGTAAATCCCATGGTCATTGTGCATACAGGTCAATTTATACCCCGCTTTCTGGTGAGAATGAAGAATAATGATCCAGCCAACCTGCAAGCTATTGAAGATATTTTACATTCAATAAATCCTGAAGTTCCTTTCAATGCCGATTATCTGGAAGATATCTTCAGTTTCCAGTTCCAGCAGGACCTGGTTTTCGCCCAGAATATCACGATCTTTGCTGTTCTGGCAGTTTTTATCGCATCGCTGGGCTTGTTTGGTCTGGCATCTTTCACTGCCCAGCAAAGAAGAAGAGAAGTTGCTGTTCGTAAGGTTCTTGGGGCTCCTGTTAGTTCTATAGTTTTTATGATGTCAAAAGATTTTGCCCGTTGGGTATTGATGTCAAATATCATTGCCTGGCCCCTGGCATATTTTATAATGAAAAACTGGTTAAGTAATTTCGTTTATCAAACTGAGATCAACTGGCTGGTATTTGTATTTTCTGGTGTAACTGCACTGTTTATTGCTATGGTCACAGTCAGTTTTCATGTGCTTCATGCTGCTAGCACAAATCCCGTGCTTGCTCTTAAATACGAATAAAATAAAGAGATTATCATGAGAGAAATATCTCTATCTATTCCCACCCTCGAAGCTGAACAGAATGTAGAAATCGATGTTCGCATCAATGGCAGAAAAAAAACACTCAAATACAGAGTAGAAATCATCCACTGGGATGATGAAAATCCCAATTCGGAACAAAAAGTAACTACACTTAAGCACTACATCAAGGAGTATGATAAAGACTGGGATCTAATCCAAATCGGTGCCCCGGAAAAAGATCGTATTCCGCTCATGTTCAGATCAAAACCCTCTAAAAAAGATTAATCAGGAAGAATTATGCAAAAAAAGTTTATTATTATCATTATAATTATGCTGATCGCCCTTTTTTGTCAGGCACAGCAGTATACTCTGGAGCAGTTTATCACAATGGCTCTGCAAAATTCGTATGAAGGTCAGTCTGCAGATAATGATCTCAAAGATGCTTCTGGTAGATTGCGCAGCAGTTTTTATGACCTTCTTCCCTCAGCATCGATCAATCTCTACAAATCTAAAGATCAGGATAATGAACCCCAGGAATGGTCTAATTCAGCAATGATAACTCTGGAAAAGTCTCTCTATCTTAATGACCCGACTTTTTTTAGTATTATCACCGATAATTATGATCGGCAAAATGCTGAACTGGCATTGGATCACACTGTGAAATCCATTGCATATACGGTGTTTGACCTGTATCTGGAAGTTCTGCAAAATCAGACAGTGCTCGATATTCAGCAGCAAAATCTGCAACTCCAGCAAAAAATCCACCAGCAGACCAATATACTCTATGAAAACGGCAAAAAATCATTACTCGATCTCAGGCAAAGCGAGATATATCTCATTGATTATGATATTGCCGTAAAAGATGCTGAAATTGCCCTGATCAATTCCCGCAATTCACTCTTTAATTACCTTAATATTGATGATAATGGTTCTGGATTAGCTGTTCCGGAATTTGATACTGAATCGAGCCCTGGTGAATTCACCCAAAACCTTGTCATCAAACAAAAAAATAATAGTATCAAGAAAATCAAAGCATCTCTCATCCATCAAAAAATCAGTTTTCTACCCGATCTGTCGCTCAGTTACACATTATATCAGAATAATGCCAATGATTATTTTGCTACTGAAGATTATTACAGAACGGCAAACACCCTCTCAATGACGGCTTCCTGGAATATTTTTAGTCTGCTGCAGAAGAATGAAGCTCATGCAATCACCAGACGCTCGCTAAATCTGCTGCAGCTTGATCTTGATATCTACCGCAGGCAAATGCAAAACAATCTTCAAGTACTCAATCAGGAGCTTGAAAATCTGGCATCCACCCGTGATTTATATCAACAGAAACTTGAGCTTGCCCAGCAGAACCTCGATATGGCACAACAGCAATACCAACTGGGTACTATTGACCTGATTGATCTTGATAAAAACAGGCTTGATCTCCAGAATGCTCAGCTTTCATATAATACCCGTTATTACAACCTGATCCGTAAACAGCAGGAAGTCAATCTCCTCCTCTCACGCCAGATACTTGGTAAATGGTAAACCCGATATTGATAAAAATATATAAATTGATCCTACTCACCTCCGAGTTTGATCTCCGGCAGTTCCCGCTGCCGTTTTTTTTGTAACTTATCCACCCTGCTAAGCAGGAGTTTAAATTCTGTGGGATTTAATCAGTTAACCGGCTGGGCAGATTTGTTAGATAGAATTAGGGTTGTGGAAGTTGATATTTAGTACCAGGTACTGAGTACGTAGCTTAATCATCTTGATTAAGTTCTTTTTTTATAACTCCCTTTTCCAGCCTGCCAAACAATTTCTAAAGCTTTGTAACTGGAATAGCTGAATTCATATCATCAATAGCATAAACCTTTTCCGAAAATGATATTACACCACCATTTCCTATTTTTTTTCCCAGGTTTCTTAAAGTGATAAAATTCCTGATATCATTTTTAGTCGGATTAGCTGATTTTTTTATCTCCAGTGGATATAACAATCCATTCTGAGCTATTATCAGATCAATCTCACTTTTATCACGTGTTCTCAAATAATAAAACTGAGCAGAAGAACCATTATATTTATAATTTTTTAATAATTCGATAATTATCCAATTCTCAAGCAATGCACCATTTTGTGCTCCTTTTTCCAGAGTTTTCCAGTCTGACCAGCCACATAGATGAGAACATAAACCAGTATCCAGCATATAAATTTTAGGAGATTTTATCAACCGCTTATTAATATTGGTGAAAAATGGCTCCAGTAAGTAAACTATACCTGAAGTAATTAATATAGAAAGCCAGCTATCAACCGTTTTGGGAGAAATACCTATATCTTTGGCAATATCTGCTTTGTTCAGGATTTGTGCAGATCTGGCTGCAACAGAACGTAGAAATTTGAAAAACACTGTTTCATTTCCTACCTGAGTTAATGCTTTTACATCTCTTTTTAAGTATGTTTGAATGTAAGAATTAAAAAAGAGATCAGGGCTTAAACCCGGATTAATAGACATTTCGGGCATTGAACCGCGGATAATTCTCTTATAAATATATTCCAGTGGATTTTTCGTGGGAGTTGATTCCCTCAAATTTATTTCAGCAAGTTGAGTAGAGAACAGTTTTGATTTACTTGCTGATTCCTGTATTTCTGCTTCAGTAAACCCCATCAATTCGATCAATGCTACCCGACCAGCTAAAGATTCCGTGACATTTTTCATTAAATGAAATTGCTGTGATCCTGTTAACCAGTATTGTCCTGGCTGCTTATTCACATCAACTCTCATTTTGAGATAAGGAAACAATTCTGGAGCATATTGTATCTCATCAATTATCAAAGGTGCCGGGTGTCTTTGGAGGAAAAGGGCAGGATCTGATTGTGCAGTTTCCCTTTCCCGAGGATCATCAAGTGTTACATAACCTCGATTTCCTGATCTCATTGTTTGTAAAAATGTTGTTTTTCCTACTTGTCTTGCTCCAGTTACCATAACTATAGGGTAATAGTGATCAGCATCTTCAAACAATTCTTGTATCTGTCTTTTAATATACATACAAAACCTCGACATATATGGAATCCAATTCCATTTCTGCCGGATATTGTTTTTCTGGCAATATATTTTTCCATTTTAATGATTTTTAAAGAATCATATAAGATGTAAATGCCCTGGCAAATGGGGAAAACATCTTAATATTAAACACAGTTAATCAAATTACCCTTCCAATTCATATCCCGAAGCGATAACTACAATCTTAGTCCCCCCCCCCAAAAAAAACCGGAGCTGAAAAGCTCCGGTTCGTAAGAATTACTAAAGAATTAAGCTTTCACATTTACTACGATATTCCGAAATCTGGCAGGAGCTACCCCATGAGAGAGGTGCATTGTCTGCCCGGGTTCACCTTTTCCGCAGTGGAATGTGCCGTGCATTTCCCATTCTTCTTCTCCGCAGATGCGGTCACAGGCATTCCAGAACTGAGGTGTGATACCAAAATAAGTAGGTTCTTTAACTAAGCCGGTAA
>JAVCCT010000285.1 GCA_030765325.1 Candidatus Stygibacter frigidus
ATTCTCTGGTACAAACTGGAGGAATTGTGAAATTAGCAGAATTAGGATGGAACTCATACTTTGCAGAAAAATATGAGGATTATAAAGAAGAAGGGCTTATAATAGCTCGAGTGGCACGTGAGCAGAAGAATTTATATGGAGTCTTTACTGAAAGTGGCGAAGAGCAGGCAATATTGAGTGACAGCCTGTTTATGAATGCTTTTTCAAGCATTGGATTACCAGCAGTAGGTGACTGGACATTATGTCGTCGCCAGCAAAATTTCGATAAATTATTTATTGAGAAGATATTACCAAGACGTAGTAAATTTTCCCGCAAGGGAAAAAATACTTACGGCAGGAACTATCAGAAAGAAGGAAGCTCTGATGAACAGATCATTTCAGCTAATATAGACACGGTATTCCTGGTGATCTCAATGGACAGGGATTTTAATCTGAGAAAAATAGAGCGTTATCTCACCTTGATCTGGGATAGTGGCTCAAATCCGGTCATCATCTTGAATAAAGCTGATCAATGTGATGATCCACAGTGGTATGCTGATGAAACTGAGAATGTGAGTCTGGGTATTCCGGTTCATGTAGTGAGTGCTCTTTTGAATGATGGAGTAATGGAACTTCATAAGTATTTGCAAACAGGTAAAACAGTGACACTTATCGGTTCATCTGGAGCAGGAAAATCATCGATTATAAACTGCCTTATCGGAGATGAAAAGCAGTATGTGAGTTATGTGCGGGAAGGTGATAAGCGGGGACGACATACTACTACAACCAGGGAAATGATCATCCTTGAAAGTGGAGGTATATTGATCGATAACCCTGGTATGCGTGATATACAACTTTCTGTCAGTGAAGCTACACTTGACAAAACATTTTATGATATAGTAGAATTGGAAACGCAATGCAGGTTTAGGAATTGCAAGCATGATACAGAACCGGGATGTGCAATTAAGCTGGCAATAGAAGACGGTGAACTGGAAGCGGAACGCTTTGAGAACTATTTGAAGTTGCAAAGAGAAGTGCGCTTTCAGGAAAGGCGCAATAAGCAGCGGCAGAAATTTATTGATAATGCCCGTTCTCAGCAAAAGCACCAGGGCATAAAAATCAAAAAACACAGGAATAGATAAAACCAGGAGGATTAATGGAAATAAGGAAAATCACTCAAGAAGAACGCAAAAAGTATCATCGGATATCACAATATGCCTTTGGTAACTGGCAGGATAAAGAAATTGATGAAGATAAGATCAAATGGATGAATCCTGATGAATGCTTTGTGATCATAGAAAATGGAGAAATGGTTTCTGGGCTTATCAATCATAACCTCAAGCAAAATGTTCGCGGATCAGTAAAACAGCTATCTGGTATTGGAAATGTGGCTACCTATCCTGAATACCGTAATAAAGGTTATATAAAGACATTATTTTCATCAGCATTTGAGGATATGAGATTGAAAAAGCAGAGCGTGAGTATGCTGCAGCCATTCAAGGAGAGTTTTTATCAGAAATTGGGGTATGTTTCCACGAATCGTGAGATGAAATTGAAGTTTCATGTTTCTGGAATACAGCACTATTTAGGTGAAATCCCTGATGATTGGGTGGTTGAACGCAAAACCGGAATTGAAGCTCAGCATGAATTTTTAAGTTATTACAGTAAAACAGTATTGAAGTGGCATGGAATAGTGATCTATGATGAAATTCATCAGGGATTTAAAGAGCATCTTGCCCAAAACACGATTTACATCCTGGTGAAGCATAATAACGTTATCAAGGCTGCCTGCTGCTACAAAAAGAAGGATATGAAAATTACTATTCATGATATTATCTGGACTGATCTGGAATCAAGAAAACTGATATTTAATTATTTTGCCCGGCATCGTGATCAGGTTGGTGATTTTGAAATGCCTATTCCTATGGGGACTAATTTCTTTAGCTGGTTTTCGGATATGAGATCACAGTATGAACTGAAAATGTGTGAAGGTCCCTGGATGGTGCGTATTGTAGATGTTATTGATTCATTCAATGACCTTAAGATTTCTGGAAATGGAAGCCTTGTATTTAATGTGACTGATGAAATGTGCAGTTGGAATTCAGGAAATTATGAACTGGCTATAAAAGACGGCAAAACTGAGATGAAACGCTCAGATATGAATATTCCAGCTGATGTCACCTGTGACATCAAAGGGCTGACTGCGTTACTATATGGAAGTTTAGAAGTAGAGGAAATAATTGATCGTGGTTGGATGGAGACTATGGCAGAAAATGATAAAGTAAAACTTCAAGAATGGTTTCCTACTTTACTGCTTTTCAATACTTTCCAGTTCTAAGGAAATGACCAAATCTAAAATTTGAATCGAGGACACTCTGCTGGAAGATCAATATCATATTTCTGGCAGAGTGTTTCTATTATGTGTGGTTGACATCTATCACCATTGGCAAAGTCTATCAAATCAGATTCTGGCAAACCAGTTTCTTTAGAAATATCTGCCCATGAATATACGGAATTGGAAATAATGTCTACGATTTGCCAGACAGTTTGACACATATTGCAGTTGTCGTCATAAGCCTGGCAGAATTCTTTTTCTTCAAGTTTTTGTTTAAGATATTTTTTAAATTGGAGCATCAAGGCTCTCCTTAAGTTCTTGTTCAGAATATTTATCA
>JAVCCT010000162.1 GCA_030765325.1 Candidatus Stygibacter frigidus
GATCAGTAAATGCGAATATTTTGATCTGAAACTGCAAGATAATGGCTTCACTGATGAGCATGTGGGGCAGACTTTAAAACGTGTATTTCCACCCGGGATGCAGATAGTAAAGGTGATCTCTCCTGTGAACAAAGCTATGAGATCAATGCAATATTATCAGAAGGAAGTTTTAAATCTGGACTTTCCTGAGAATATGATTGACATTTATCAGCTAAAACTGAGAAATTTCCTGGCAGAAAAAGAGTGGCAGTTTACTAAGATCAGAAAACAGAAAGAAAAAATAGTGGATCTGAAAAACATTGTTTGCGAGATGAAGATAGAAGGATGTTCACTCTTATTGATAAAAAAGATTACAGGAGCCAGTATTTATGATATATTGGCGCATGTATTTGATATTCAGCGTGTAGATAGCAGTGGTTTGAATATCCAGAGAATTGATCTAATAAAATAATATAATAGAGGATAAAGAAATGAAAAGAGCAGTTGTCATATTGATTTTATTACTTGCGATTACCATATATGCAGATTTTTCGCGTCCCTGGGAAATAGTATTTTATCCCAATTCCACTATAGCCTATTGCCAGGTTACTATTGATGGAATGCCAGCAGTAATCGGTGATGAAGTGGGCGTATTTGTAGATGATGAATGCCGTGGTGTAGGTAATGTTACAATCTCAGGAGATATAGCTATTACATCAATGAATATTCAGGGTAATGTAATTGAAGAAGTGGAATTTGCCGTTTGGGATGCCAGCGAAGATCTGGTCTGTGTAGTAAATTATACCACTTATTCACTTCCCGGTGGGGATATCGGCTATCCTCCCAACCTGCTGCCAATTAATGCTCTGAGTGACCCTAATCAGAATCTTGCCCCGGTATGGACGCTGCCGCAGGAATTGAGCTGGGAAGAAGATAATTCATATACTATTGATCTTGATCTATATGTATTTGATCCGGAAGGTGAGTATCTTAGCCTTAATTGCCTGGAAAGCGGTGATTTAACGGTTAATATCGATAATGGAAATACTCAGATGATTCCTGAAGCGAACTATAATGGGACAAGTGAGATCGTTTTTTCTGCCAGTGATGGAGAAAATATTACTCTGGATACTTTACTGGTCACAATTATAGCTGTTAATGATGATCCCATAGTTTTTATCAGCGATAATTTTAATTTTGCAGAAGACACACAACTGGTTATAGATCTTTCGGAATATATAATTGAAGTGGATAATGATGATCTGGAGATAACTATCACTGATAACTATCATATATACTGGTCTGTTGAGGGTATGCAATTGACTTTGAGTGCTGAGGAGAATTGGAATGGAACTGAAAATCCCACTCTTACCGCCAGTGATGGAATAGCATCAGATTCTGATAACTTTAATGTGATCGTAACTCCCGTAAATGACCCGCCGGTTATTGATCTGCCTCAGGAAGTTAATTTCGAAGAAGATGGTCAATTGATCATTAATCTAAATAATTATTGTTCTGATCCTGATGGAGACTCCTTGAGTTATTTCTGTCAGGATAGTGAAAATCTATCTACTTCCATTACGGGAAGCTATATTATCATCAATGCTGTGGAGAACTGGAATGGTGGTGAATATCTGATCATCACGGCAGCAGATGAGAATCAGCTGGAAGCTGTCGATTCTTTGCTGGTGACAGTTACGCCAGTTAATGATGCTCCAGAAATAGCATTGCCCGATAGCTTTAGCTTTGATGAGGATAGCCAGATTAATATTGATTTTTCGCAATATGTAGATGATATTGATGGCAATGACTTGAGCCTGCTTGTCTCTGGTAATTCCTATATAAATGTCCAGATAGCAGGACTCGATGTTGTTCTCAATGCCCCTTTAAACTGGTGGGGAGAAGAACAGCTTCAGTTTATTGTAAATGATGGTCAGATCCGCGCTACTGCCAGTGACCAGGTGCAGATAATCGTCAACCCTGTTAATGACCCCCCCGTTATGAATTTGCCAGACCAACTCAGTTTCTATTCCTATAGCCAGATTACAGAAGATTTTTCTGAATATATCTTTGACCCTGAAAATGATGAAATCTCTTTATCTGCAAGTGGTAATGAAAATATTATGGTGGAAATAATTGACCTGAATGTTACTTTCTCTGCTGATCCTGGCTGGACAGGCACTGAAGATATTTCTTTCACTGCCAGTGATGGAGAACTAACTACAGTGGGTATTATCAATGTGGAAGTATTAGAACCAAGTGAGATTCCTGACCTGATATTACCTGCTACTATCAGTTTTGGAGAGGATACAGTATCGACTCGTGATTTTTCTGCATATATTTTTAATATAGGTAGTTTTGATCTGGAATTAGTCAGCTCTGGTAATGAACAGATAATGATTGAGGTCACTGGCTTTGAAGTAAGTTTTTCCGCCCCTTCAGACTGGAATGGAATGGAAGTGATCAATTTCACGATAATTGATACTAATGCCGGATTTGAAGTATCAGATAGTGTGATAGTGATTGTGAATCCGGTTAATGACCCTCCTCATATAGATCTGCCTGCTGAGATAAGCTTCCTTGAGGATAGCAGCACTTCTCTGGATTGCAGTGAATATATCACTGATATAGATAATTCTGAATTCATCATATCAGTTTCAGGAAATCAGATGATACTGGTGAGCGTAGATGGTTTATTGCTCAATTTTGATAGTATTACTAATTATTTTGGTACAGAACAACTTACAGTCACAGTGAATGATAACTCAGGCAGGGCAATTGATTCAGATACTCTGAATGTAATTGTGGAGTCGGTAAATGATATTCCGGTTATCAATTTACCTGATGAGATCATTTTTAATGAAGATGAGATATATGCATTCAATGTATATGATTTTATAAGCGATGCTGATGGGGATTCACTCCAGATTAGTTTCAGCAGTGATTTTAATTGTGAATTTAACCCGGTAGAGGAAATAGTAAATATTATTCCCCCGGTAGATTACAATGGAGATGGGGTTATCACTGTTGAAGTCTCAGATGGGATTGAAACCATTTCAGATCAAATTGAGGTTACCATTAATCCTGTGAATGATGCTCCGGTGCTTGATCTTCCTGTCAGCTTCAATTTCCTTGAAGATGAGTTATTCTCTTTTGATATCAGTGATTATGCCAGTGATGTGGATGGAGATAATCTGCTGATAAGTTATACGGGACCCTTTTATATTTTTGTGGATATTAGTGGCTCCTTTGTAGAACTCCAAACTTTGAACAATTGGAATGGAACAGCAGAAATGACATTTACCGTTAGTGATGGAGTACTTTCTGATAGTGATGAAGTGGATATTGAAGTGGAAGCAGTAAATGATATGCCAAATTTGTCCAGCTATCTGCCAGAGGAAACTGAGCTGCTTTATTATGGAGAAACCACCCTTGATTTTTCCGTAAATGTCTATGATAATGACAGCGAACTCAATTACATCTGGTATGTGAACGATATTGATCAGGGGATTAATGCCGATAATATGGAATATAATTTCACCCAGAATGGTGAATATATTGTCAATGTGGAAATTAGTGATGGAGAATATCAGCTCACCCAGCAATGGCAGGTGACTATTTATTCCGGTCCCGGTTGGAATGTGATTATCTACACTAATTCTACGGTAACTTATTCTCAAGTGACAATTGATAATGCTCCTGCGGGAGAAAATGATCTGGTAGGTGCATTTGTGGGCGAAGAATGCCGTGGTATTGGTGATATAGTGATTGATGGCAATAATTCATATTCCTCTTTCCTGATCCAGGGTGAAGCAATTGAGACGGTTCACTTCAAAGTATATTCAGCCGAAAATGAAGCCGTATATGATGTTATCTATACCGCTCTATCTAACCCCGGCGGAGACCTTGGCTATCCGCCTGATAACCTGATACCTATTGCTGCTTACTCTGTGCCTGGCCCCGGCTGGATACCAGCTGATATATATGACGATTGCACAACGGTTTATGCGGCAATAACTATTGATGAAGAAGCTGCTTCAATAGAAGATGTAATTGGAGCATTTTCTACCACAGGGGAATGTCTTGGTTTAGGTACTATAGAAGTTATTGATGAAACGGCATACAGTACTATAGAAGTATATCAAGACGATGTTACAGAATTCAATTTCAAGCTCTGGGATGCATCGGTTAATGCGATTTATGATGATTATACTGTTTATAATACTGATCCTCAAGGGCAAATAGGTGAGCCCGGGAATGAAATTGAGATAGCTGTTGTATCTTCTGCAGGACCTGGATGGCAGCCTGTTATATATACAAACAGCACAACAGGATATTTTGTGATCTATGTAAATGAACAGTCTGCTGAAGCAGGAGAAGACC
>JAVCCT010000122.1 GCA_030765325.1 Candidatus Stygibacter frigidus
AAATCTATGGAATGTGATAAACTACTAAACCCCTTCCCGTCATTATTGCCCGTATTTTTATTCTCAAAATCATAGCTGATGCCTGAGGAGACCTTAAAGAAATCATTGATGTTTTTTTCTTTCCTGCCTTCTGTTTCCCGTAATTTCAATTGCCAGGTATTACCAAGTGAAAAACTTACTTTTTGCTGTTTATCACCAGATGATACTGAATATCCACTAAGATTTCTAAGATTATCATTCTCAGAAAAATCCGGCTTAAATGAATATGAAACCCGTGGAGCGATAATATGCCGTACAGCTTTCAAATAACCCCGATTAAAATTCTTGATACCATATAAATTGAAATTAAATGATGTACTTAAATTCCAGTCACGTCCCCAGCGGTTGCGTCTGCCCAGCTCATCTTCATCCAGCCAAACAAAATTCATTCCTGCTGACTGTGAATAATTCAGCCAACCCTTGTACTTATTAGAATAGCTAAATGACGTAGTATGTTTCATGCCGGCATCATGTTGATTAATTACTCCTAAACTGTCGTCTTTCTCTTCCCAGAATATCACTGCAAAATCTGCCGTTGAATCCTTGATCACACTTTTATAATTTGCCCTGAAACTATAGGAACCATTAAATTTTGTATACCAGGCATTTTTATCTATTTTACTATCTTCTCCCGTAAAATATTCATAAAGCGGTCGTGATGGTCTTGACCATGATACTTCCGGCAATGTTATAGTTTTTAGTTTATAACTTAATGTATCCACTATATTTCCCGCTGTATCTCTCCTCACAAGATTGCTCTCCAGCAGATCTGCCACCAGCCTGCCACTCAAGCTCAAAGTACTTCCCAAAAGTGGGGTTTTGAAGCTGATAGATGAGGTTACATCTTCTGCCAGACGATCATTGGCATCTTCCTCATTCTCAAGTATCTTTTCTGAACTGGTATAGGTGATATTAGCGTCCAGACTACTCGACCTGCCGATATTCTGATGGTGTAATGACCGCAAATACCATTCATATGTACTCGAATACAAGCTGTATTGGCGCTTGCGAAGTCGGAATAGCATACTCCCATTCAACACATACCGCAGCTTGTAATCTGAACTCAGTCTCGCTTCCCAACCGGTTTTCTCATACATATTACCACCCAGGATCACATCAGCATATTCCTTCCAGGGATAATAAAATGCCAGATCACGCACATATTTACCATCGCTGCTGTTATAACCAGGATAAGGTACAAGAATACCCATCTGCCTTCCTCTTTTAATACTGAATATTCCATAAGGCAAAGCAAAAACCGGCATGTGATTTACATAAAAGATCACTGGTTTACCTACTACTTTGTCATTCTGATACATCCTCATTTTATTTGTTTTTATATAAAAATGCGGATGCAAAGCATCACAGGTGGTAAATAAACCGTTATCTATATCATAAGTTTTTTTATCTATCTTGCGTATCTCATTACCATAGTAATAACCCTGCTCAAATTTCGCTGCTCCATTATTGATCATTCCCCACTGAGTTTCCAGATCATAAAATATCTCATCTCCCAAGGCTATTTGATTATTGTCTTTAAGCATGGAATTGCCCAGCGTAAACGCCTGGTTTTCCTTCACTTTTACCGTGATTGTATCTGCAGTGATACTTGAAGTATGATAATCAATTTTTGCCGAACCCATCAAACTGATGATCTGCTCATCTGTCAAATATGCCCCGGAATCGGCTGCATAAAATAAAGAATCCAGTAAATTAAATCCCAGACTATCTGATTGCAAGCTATCTACCAGCGTGCTATCAAGAGATATTTCCTCAATTCTTTCCTCTTCCTGACCATAGGACAGAAAGACCAAAAAGCTGAGTATAAAAACAAGACCCAATATTTTCTCTTTATGCTTCATTATCATAAACGCAATTTCAGCAACTCTCACTCCCTGTCAAGCTCCGAGTAGTTTCTAAGTTGCCCGTGCACCGCTGGCGTATTTCGCAAGTGGGACGCAGGTCTGCTCAACTAAGTTACTCGTGCACCGCTGGTGTATTCCACAAGTGGGGCGCAGGTAACGACCATTTATTCATCCATCAAAATATCAGTGAAACCACTATCCTTCACATAGGCTTCATACATTTTGATGCTTTTATCATATTCAAGAAATTCCTCCGGGTAATCATCGATCAATTCCTTAGAGTATAATTTTCCACTTCTCAATCCTAAGATTTCAAGATAATTGGAAAAATCCCAATCTTCAATCTTTTTCACCAATCCAGCTTTGACAGGATTATAATGAATATATCGGCAAATTTGCAATACATAGCTTCTCTCAGTTATTTTCTTGCTTTGAAGCCTGTTTGACATTAATTGTCCCTTCAATTTATACTTCGTATTATAATGCATTGCATAAGAAGTTATAGTATCATTAAATAATCTGTACAAAGGCTTATCACTATTTTGCTTTAGACAAAAATGAAAATGATTAGGCATCAAACAATAAGCATATATCTCACATG
>JAVCCT010000386.1 GCA_030765325.1 Candidatus Stygibacter frigidus
ACCACCAAACATTCCTGCCCCCCGAAACGGCTGGATTATTGGCTGGATCCTTTACTAAAATCCAAACCAGGGACCAAATGATAAGGTCAATCCATCCATGTTTGTATCTGGTCTATTAGTGAGGTTTATGTCATATCCATTTGCCTCTGCTTCCCAACCAGACATTGAAATTGTATATAAATAGGCAGCCTCTGCTTTAAAACTAAGCCAGTCTGTAATTCTCCAACCCAGAGAAAAACGAGGCTCTGCCAAAAATCCTGTGTTTCTAAATTTAATTGAACTTGATAAATTAAAATATTCATCAAGATAATTATCTAAATCACCAGTTACAAAATCATAATCTGGTACATCATCTTTTGCTTTCTGATCCACTTCGATATTATTCATACCCCAGGTGAACATGCAGCCTAATTCACTATATATTTTTCCAAACACAAAGCGTCTGTCAAATGATAACCCACCATAATGAATCCAGTATTTCGCTTCTCGCTGGACATTGGAACTGCCATCAAGGTTATCAATTCCATGATTCCAGTCATGACGTGAAGTAGTTTTATCAAAATATTGGGCATATTGTCCACCGATAAACCAGCCTTTGCCGATATGAGATTTCAAAGCAATACCATTCAAGAATAATCCGTCTTCTGAATACATATCTGCTTCAAATCCCAAACTTTCCATTATACCATTTACATCCACTAGATCCGGTGTATACCAGATTGGCATCCAGGCGATAGTGCCATCACCATAATATTTCGATTTCGTCTTGATCACTGTTTCTGATTGTGTCCCGATTGCTGTCTTATCTTCAACTAAGTTGCCATTAATATCAAATATCTTATTTCGAGTTCCAAATACAAAATCCAATTTCACTACTTCACCCTTGCGGAAAACGGTCAATATAACCTTTTCTTCCACTCTGTAAAATGAGAGTATTTTTCCTAATTCGTCTTGTTTAACTATTTTATCATCATTTATTGACATCAATATATCGTCTGTACGCAGTTTGTAATAATAAGCAGGACTATCAGGGACTACATTATCAATACGGATTCCATAAAAATAATTGTATCCTATTTCTGATGCTTCAGCAAGAGTCATATCTGAATAAGTTATCCCGATAAATGGCTTATCCATTTTTACGTCACCGGGTGATGTGATAACGATCTTATTTCCGTTATCATCTACTTTCACATTTACAGTATACTCCTTTTCTCCTAATTGCTCGAGCTCTTTGATAACCTGGTCTGCCTTTTGCTGAGCCATTTCACTTTTAAGTTGAGCTTCTTCAACTTCAACATTTACATCCTGGCAAAATAGACTGCCTGCAAGCAATAATGCCAACACTAATACTACTAAATTTTTCTTCATCTTAACCTCCGAGTTAAATTTATTACTTTATATTAATGCAATCCCTGTGCCATAACTCTTTTTATCTACCTAAATAACCTGATATATCACACTTAACTATCACCTTACGATATCAACTTAGGCTATCCATTTTATAAAAAAGATAAAATCACTTTGCAAGGCTTATCATTTTGATAATGATTATCCTGTCAAGTTACATTTATTCAGCATTAAGAATACCTCATAGATGGTCGAAGACCTACCGGATAGTTGCCCCGCTTTTTTTAAATAAGTCACAAAAAATACACCTTCAAGATATGATTGGAATTGCAAATATTGATAAATATTATCCAGCTGCAACCGAAATACTAGATTTTGGTAGTACTATATGCCAAAGGCATAATATATCATTATCCCCTCATATCGACTACGCCTGCGGCTGCCTTTATGAGGGGCAACGAAAAGATTATCCCTTCAGGATATGATATTTTGTTAAAAAAATAACATTGACTGATTTATGGGGGGAAATCTTAATATATTAAATAAACTTGGGATAAATATTATGGAAATAACAGATTTCACGGAGCGTTTTCTTTATCATATCTGGGATGCGGGGCATTTGAAACCTGACCTTATGACCGTGTCCGGGAAGAAAATTAAGATCATTTCACCGGGCAGATTCAGCAGTTCAGCGGGTCCTGATTTTCGGGAAGCTGTGTTATCAATCGATAATGATCTCATTCATGGTGATGTGGAATTGCACAAAACGACCTATGACTGGAAGGCTCATGGTCACGTTGATGATCCCAATTATTGTCGTATAATCCTTCATGTGGTCTATGAGCATAATCTTAAATCAGAATTCACGATCGATAAGAATGGCAGGCAAATAGAAATATTTGCCATGCAGGATTTCCTTGATGACGATATTATCAAGATATTCGCGGGTTATCAGGATGATCCGCAGATACCTAAGGATAAATTCTGCTCCTTTTTTGCTGGTCAGCCGGCAGAATTGCTGGAGCCTGTTCTTCTCAAATATGGCAGCCAGCGAATTGATGAAAAAGCCAAGCGCTTTGCAGCGGAACAATATTTTACAGGATTTAACCAGCTTGCCTATCAGGGTATTTTGGAAGCTTTGGGATATAGTAAAAATAAATATCAGATGCTTCAGCTTGCCAGCTCAATCACTTATTCACAACTGCGCATATTTGCCCGAGATGGGATGACTGAGCAGCAATTGATAGCTATTTGGCTGGGTGCCTCGGGTTTGATAAATACGTTGCCCTCCACCTTTCCGGCAGAATACGTGCTTAAATGGAAGGAGCTCTATGCCCGGCAGGATTTCTATAAAGAACAATTGGAAATTGACTGGCATCTGTTCAGGATACGTCCCGTTAACCATCCAGCTATCAGATTGCTGCAAGTCTCTAATCTGTTGTATGAATCTCTGAAGGGCTCATTATTTAATAAATTCATCAAGCTGTTTTCATTTCCAGTGGGCAAGATCAAGATGGCAGATTTCTATCAGAGATTATTTGATCTATTTTTGCGTCATGGAGAATTTCTGCCAGAACAATATCATCTGGGTAAAACGAGGCTGGATACTTTATTCATTAATATTATTCTGCCTCTGGGGCTGCTATACGCACAGGAAAATAAATTTCCTGAAATGGAAGATGCAATATTATATATCTATAAAAATTATCATTCATTACCGGTTAATAATATCACCAAGTCTATGCGTCAATTCATGGATCCTGCTCAAATACGTCTTTGCAGAAAGAAAGCGGTTTATCAGCAGGCTATTCTGCATATTTATAATAATTTTTGCAGATTCCATACCTGCACTCAGTGTCAAACCTATAAAACTCAGACTCTGGCGCAAATGCAGAATCCTGGAACTTAAAACCTTTGAAATGGTGGGGAAATTATTGGGTGGTGGCGGATATGAAATCTTGTTGCTTGACATAATCATGGGATTTTATTAGAAGAATAATTCAAAAATTAATAATAAGGGAAGATTATGAAAAATATTTATATTGCTGTTATATTGATAATGTTACTTAGTAATACTCTGTTTTCTGCTGTAGTGAAATATGAAGTCTGCGAGAAAGTGTTGATCAATAAGCTTGCACAACTGAATAGGGGAGATGAGTATTCTTTGGCAAAACATAATGTGGTCAAAATGCAGGATAAAATACTTTGTCATGTGATGGAATTGCAGCCCCAGGGTTATATGGTAATAGCTGCTGATGATGATCTGCCACCCGTAATTGCTTATTCATTTAACAGTGATTTTTATGATGAAGAAAGTGGAAATCTGCTTCTGGAACTTATTAGATCAGATATAAAATTGCGGCTTGATAACTTGTCAGTTCTGCCGGGATCAATGATATCAAGTAGAAAGGCTGACTGGAATGATCTGCTGTCAGTAGAGGGGAGACTTGATAGACCGGAGCAGTGGCCCCCTGAAGGCAGTACGCCAACTGGTGGCTGGCTATTGGAGAACTGGACTCAATCTGCACCTTATAATGATCATTGTCCTTGGGATACAATTACCGGAGGCAGGAGTTATGCTGGCTGTCCAGCGGTTGCCATGTCTCAAATACTTAATTATCTTAGAACAGTAAATTCTGTATATTTTGATGATGAAGATGATTATTATTACCATAATTATGCTGGCAGACAGTACTGGATAGATAATGACTATCAGCTTCTGGACTTTCTTTCCTTTCCGCAGATCAATGATGCTCTTGATAGTCTGGCATATCATTATCAATATGGCTTGCCTGTAAGTGATGATGAAAAAGCTGCCCTTGTATTTGCCTGTGGCGTGGCTGCTCAGCAGATCTATACCTCTCAAGTGTCTGGCACCTTTGGAGTGGATCAGGCTTATGACGCTTTTTTGAAATTCAATTTTACTGAATCTCAGCTTATTGATGAATCCACCCCTGATTTTTATCAGCATATTGCTCAGAATGTTATGGATGGATTGCCGGTTCATTTTGCTTCTGTGACTCCTGCCTGGGATTCCGGGCACAATTTCGTAGTGGATGGATATAATACTGATGAGTTCTTTCATATCAATTTTGGCTGGGGTGGCGCTTATAACGGCTGGTATCTGCTTCCTGATGAGATACCCTATGGCTTGACCGTGGTGGAAGGAGCTATCGTTGATATTATTCCTCCTGATCCTCCAGCCGGCTTTGTCAGTGGTCAAATCACGCTTGAACCAGCAATTGCTGATACATCTATGATCACTGTATGCGTCTATAATGATTATCAGGAATACACTCTGGATATTGAACCTGATGAAACTGGAACAGCGTCTTATATTACCCAGGTTGCCGTTGGCAATTATTCCGTATCAGCGGTATATCCTAATTATGAATTTATCAATTATGATAATATTTTAGTCGAAGAATATGATAATGTAATAGTTGATTTCACATTAGAGCACCTGATAGCACCCTCTGAATTGGAAGGTGTGCTCACTGGAAATGAAGTCTCATTGAATTGGCAACATGATTCTGCAAGAGGTTTTCAGTATTATAACATTTACCGCAGTATAAATAATACTGCCTATACTTTGCTGGATACCACCATTCAATGCAGCTATATCGATATTCTTTCCTATCCTCAAACTCTCACCTTTGGCTATTATATAACAGCAGTTTATGCCCAGGAAAATGAAAGCCATTCCTCCAATACAGTCTTTATAGAATATGAAGTCCCTAATACAGAAGATAACATCATGGTGCAAGTGATGATGGGGAACTATCCAAATCCCTTTAATCCTACCACCACGATATATTTCACGCTTGAAAATGATGGCTATATTGAGCTTTCAGTCTATAATCTTAAGGGGCAATTAGTGAATAACTTAGTCGATGGAGAATTTGCCCAAGGCAGACATGACATCATCTGGAATGGGGAAGATGAGAATGAAAATATTGTTCCCTCAGGTATTTATTTATACAAATTGAAAACTGATCGTAAACTCTTCACCCGGAGAATGTTATTATTGAAGTAAGATTTAAGCCAGGTCTTCTGCCAGAAAACGGGAAACCTCTCTAACCTGAACTTTGTTAAGCAATCTTTCTCTTTTCAGATTACCTACTAATTGAACAGCTTTGACCTGATATTTTTCAGCAAAATCTGCAAGGGTCTTACTTATATTATCATCGCTGTATTTTACTTCGATAAGGAGAACCATTTTACCTGAATTAGTTATACAGAAATCGATTTCTTTTTTTTCTTTTGTTCGGATAAAGTGGAGGTCATATAATTCTCCATTTTCTTCAAACTGCCTTAAGACATAATCCTTAAGGGAAATAGCAACTGCATTCTCAAGTTTCTGCCCTTCATTGCCATTTACCATACCTGTATCATAGAAATAATATTTAGGTTCTTTCAAGATGGAACGGGCGATATTTTTGGAATACGGAGTTATTCTGAAAACAATATATAAGGCTTCAAGTATTTCTAAATAGCGTTTAACCGTATTTGGTGAAATCTGCAAATCTCGACTTAATGAACTATATGACACAGTTGAGCAAACATTATTTCTTAGTAATTCAAGCAGTAATTCCATCTCTTTGTTTTTTGCCAGGTTTGAGAAATCCATCAGATCATCTCTGATCAAGCCATTTATATAGAAATTTCGCCATCTTTTAATATCTTTATCCGTCTCAGCCAGTAATGGTTCTGGAAAACCACTTTTATATAGTATTCTTTTTGTAATATCATTTGGCATGTCGGATGTCTCATAGGGAGTGAAGGGCATCAAATGATGCAGAAAATATCTGCCGGCAAGAGAATCACCTGATTTATGAAATGTTTCAAGTCTGGCACTTCCAGTAACTAAAATTCTCATATTTTTCTCTTTAGTATCAAAAACCCCTTTCAGGTAGTTTTTCCAGTTCTGCATCTTATGAATTTCATCAAAAATAAGTAGATCAGTATCTGAAAGCCAGGATTCATCATGAATTATCTTACGATCAAATATCCGATCATAATTAAGATAAACTGGTTTTGAGTAGTTTTCAGCCAGTTTCTTTGCCAACCAGGTTTTTCCGACCTGCCGAGGTCCTGTAATAAAAACCATTTTCTTATCGAGATCACTTAAAATAATATTTTCTTTAATTCTTTTCATAGTGACTAAACTTCAAGATATTGCGGAATAGTCAAGACTTTTCCGCAAATTTCTGCGAATTAGTCAGCTCAATTATTGCATCAATTTAAAAAAAAAGGTGCTGAGCGGGTAGGCAACAGCACCTTTAGGTAGAGTAACTATGTACTTTATTTATTAAGGAATTTATCAATTCCCCTGGCAGCATTATGACCATCTGCTATGGCAGAGATGGCATCAGCAGTGGGGTTTGCAATATCACCACCAGCAAATATCTTTGGTTCAGAAGTCTGACAGTCAGCATTTAAAACAACTTTCCCTCTTTTAAATTTGATTTTGCTTTCAAATTCAGGCGTGAGGAAAGCATAATCACCACCTTGACCAATAGCAGAAATTACTGAATCGACTTCACGGGATTGGAAATCTCCTTCGATGGCAACAGGAGAAGGTCTTGAGTCGCCTTCTTTAGCGATCATCTTTGCATTATTCCAGTAGAACCTAAGTTTACCATTATCAGATTTCTCTATTTTCAATGGGATTGCCTGAGTAATAAATTCCACCTTTTCATCATGTGCTTCAAGAATTTCTTCTGCATCAGCCGGCATATCTTCTTCTCTTCTGCGATAGATAATTGTAGAAGAAGCTCCTAACCTTAGTGCTGTTCTGGCTGCATCCATAGCGACATTTCCACCACCGATCACTACAACACTATTTCCTATTTCTGGTTTGATACCCTTAGTGACATCGTCCAGAATTTGCAAACCAGAGAATACTCCGGGCAGATCTTCACCCTCAATAGCCATTTTATAGGGATCAGAAAGACCTGTAGAAAAGAATACTGCATCATAATTATTATAAAGTTCAGAAAATTGAGTATCTGTTCCGATTCTATTGCCAAGCTTAAATTCTACTCCCAGTTCCATGATATAATTAATATCCTGATCAAGCTGGTCATAAGGCATCCTGTATTCCGGCACGCCGTAGCGGATCATACCACCAGGAAGCTTGCTGGATTCATAAATAGTTACACTATATCCGGCAGTAACCAGATAATATGCTGCACTTAATCCACCAGGACCAGAACCTATAATGGCGACTTTCTTACCATTAGGTTTAAATTCATCTTTCAATATATTCTTGAAATCAGAATCATCAATCTGGTCAACAATATATCTTTTCAGCCAGCGAATTGCCAGAGGGTCACCTTTCACTCCTATCGAACAGGCATCTTCACAAAGATGTGTACAAATCCTGCCACAAGTTGCCGGCATGGGGTTTGTATCATATAGCAGTCTGATAGCTTCATTAAGGTCATCTTCTCTGATTGCTCTGATATAATCAGGAATATCCATATGAGCCGGGCATGAAGCTACGCATAAGCCGCATTCCACACAGCGCTGGGCTTCCTTGATGGCTTCATCTTTACTATATCCTTTCACGATCTCCAGAAATGATTTCTTACTTTCATTCAAAGGCATAACAGGCATTTCTATTCTATCTAAATTCAGCAAAGTGTAATTATCATGTTGAGCATATCCTTCAGAAATATCTTTCCAGGCTTTTGATTCTGCACCAGGAACAAACCTGAATGCCTCAGGATCAGTATCTATCCAGATATATTCATTTGACATTTTAAGTGAACCAGTAGTGCATATATCCACGCAGAGGGCACACCAGCAGCAGCGACCATAATCTATCTGAGGGCGCAATCCGCTATCAGTCAAAGTAGTTTCAATATCTTGTACTGGAACCATATCAATGGCAGCATTCTGGCAAATGGCTTCACATGAACCACAACCAATGCATTTGACCATATCATTCTGGTGAAAACCGCGGTAACGAGGTGCTCCGGGGCGTTCTTCCAGAGGTTTTCGGGTAGTAAACGGCTTGTCAAAAGCACGCTTCCAAACATAAAATGGGGAGAGAAAATCTTTTAATTTCATCTATATTACCTCTCAATTTCAGGTGGATAGGTATGTAATGATACCATCAGACCTGCCATATCGGCTATATTTACATTAACTGCCAGATGGGGGAGTAGTGACATGGCATGAGTGTAACTGGGTCCTCTCACATATACCCGGCGGGGATAGCCACTGCCATCAGATACCACATAATAACCATATTCTCCCCGGGTAGATTCCGCTTTCACATAGGTTTCTCCATGTGGTATTTTCCAATTGAGCACATTGGGCAGGTTATAATGATAATTATCACCAGCAGGCATTTTTTTCATGATCTGACGGATCAGGTCAATAGATTGCCACATTTCCTTCCAGCGCAGATAAGTGCGGTTATAGGCATCAGAATAGTCCATCGTAAGTATCTCAAAATCAAGTTGATCATAGATAAGATATGGTTCATCCTTTCTTAGATCACGCGCCAGTCCGGCAGCTCGGGCGTTAGGACCCACAATGCCATATTTATCTACCATCTCAGGAGTGATAACTCCCAGATCCTTGGCTCGCATTTTAAAAACTATATTGTTGAATAAGACAATATCTATATCCCTGAGTATCTTTTCTGTTTTAACCAGCTCTTCTTCTAAATGTTTATCCCATCCAGTGGGAAGATCATCTCTAACTCCACCAGGAACAATGTACATGTGATAAACTCTACCGCCAGATAGTTCTTCAAAGAGATCAAGGATAAAATCACGCTGAGCTATAGCCCATTGCGCTACTGTACCCATCCCGAATGCACCGGATTGACCACCTATCCACATCAGGAAACTTGCCAGACGTGAAAGCTCAAGAGTTAATGTTCTCAGCCATTTTGCCTTTTCAGGTATTTCTATTCCAGCCAGTTCTTCCGCAGCAGCAGCCAGCAGATATTCATTCGTATCTGGTTCAGGAACGCAAATCCTGCATACAATCGGAAAGCATTGAATAAAGCGGCGACGTTCCATAAGCTTTTCAAATCCACGGTGCAGATAACCTACATGAGTTGTGAGATCAATAACTTCATCACCACTGATAATCAGTTCCAAAGCCATATTACCAGTTACACCAGGATGCTGAGGACCCTGCCATACTTTGATATATTTACCACTATCAAGATCAAACCGGGCTTTGCCATCAATTACAGGAGGAAATTTACTTCTATCAGTTTTCATCTATTTATCCTCCTTCTTATTTGGGTAAAGCTTCTGCTTCATATATTCACGCGGGTCATATGTTTTGCGACCTGGACGTGGAAAATATGTCTTCTCAGAATATTCCTTAGTATCAAAGTCCCTTCTCATGGGGGGAATATCATCCCAGCCTTCCAAAGCAAAACCATCATCAATCCCTGGGCTCCCTGGAAAATCTATTCCGAACATCTCCCGCAGTTCACGTTGATACACCTCCACCTGTTTCCAAAGATGATGCACTGAAACCATAACAGGTTGAGTGCGATCCAGCAGTACCCTTAATCCCAGGTCAGTATTGGTCACATAATTATGCAGCATATAGGTGAGTTGGAATTTTTCTATCTCAGGATAATCCACAGCTGTGATAAAAGCAAGATGAGTGTAATTCTCATAATCTCTGAGCCAGGTAAGTACATCAGGTAGTCGGTTTTTCTCGATTGTCACAAATGCCTGATTATCACGTCTAATCTGTATCGGTTCAATTGCATATCGATCTATAAGTTTATTTATTATTTCCTGCATGGTCTCTCCTACCAGTTATAGTCTGGCATATTCCAGTCTTTTACGATCTTTTTCTGATTAGCTTTATACCAGTCAAAGTTGTTGGCATATTCATTTTGACCATCAGTTTTTTCTTCTCTGATCAGTGTTTTGAGTTTGTTAAAACCAGCAATAAGAGCTTCTGGACGGGGCATACAGCCCGTGATATAAATATCTACAGGCAGATAGTGATCAAGCCGATTGATGGTATTATAGCTATCCCAATACATCCCGCCATTGATAGTACAGCTTCCCAGAGCTATCACAAATTTAGGCCCCTGCATCTGCTCATAACTTCGGATCACCCTCTTAAGGGTTTTCACACTCATATATCCACCGATCACAAATACTCCTGCCTGGCGGGGAGTCGGTCTGGGGGCTAGTCCCCAGCGAAACATATCAAAGCGTGCCGTCATCAAAGGACGCAGCTCAATAGCTCCGCAACCGGTTCCATAGCCTAATATCCATAAAGAATTTGCTCTTGCCCAATTCAAGAATTTCTCCACATATTTCCCTAAGGGTTTATATGATTGAGGACGGGCATCACAAAAAAGAGCTTTTTCGTGTTCTGCCAGCCCATCGTTTGCCAGTTTCGGTTTGGTTTTAATTTCTTTGTTATCCATTACAACTCCTTATAAATATGCGACAATAATCACGGCTAATATACCCAGGATAGTGGGAACACCAAGGAAAAATCGGATTGACTGTTCCGTTCTGAAACGTGGGAAAGCAGCCCCGATTATCACAGTGATCATATATATTAAAAATGTTTTCAGGATCATTATTGCCAGGTTAGTAGCTCCACCAAAATACAGGTTCATAAATAACGCCAGTTTAGCTATATTAAAAAGTCCCCGGTTTGTCTGCAATAATCCCAGAAAGTTACTGTGATATTCAGTTGGTGGTCCTATGGGTATTTCCTGAGGCGCTATCACAATACTGAAAGGATTATGCATATTCATCCCTTGCAGTGAAATAAGAGCTGCAATAGTTGCCAGTGGATTAGTGATCAATGTCCAATTGAGAATTCCACCCTGCTGAGCAGTTACTATATCAGTAATATTCAAGGTTCCATACTGTATTACCAGTGAGATGATGGAAAGGGCAAAAGGCAATTCAAAGGCAGTCATTTGACTTAGTCCACGAGCTACACCAATTGCACTGTAGGGATGCCCACTTTCTCCTGCTCCCAATGCCATCCCAAGCTGACCGAAAAAGATGAAATACATCACCAGAAAAAGGTCGCCTGCGAAACTGAAATTGCCAAAGAGAGTTGAGCCAAAGATGAAAGGTATAAAAAGGAAAGTTCCCATGCCGCCGGCAATTCGGAAGACTGGTCCCAGAAAATACATGATACCATGGCTGATGGAAGTGCGTCTGGCATTATTCTTAATAATATCCACGATAGGCTGCCAGACAGGAGGACCAAAGCGTCCATGTGCTCTGGCAACAACTTTCATCGCAATTCCTCCCAGTAGTAATCCCCAGATAGTTGCTACACTTAATGATATAAAAGCATATATGATTTTGATTATGAGTCCATCCATATTAATTCACCCCCAGGAGAGTATATAAGATAACAATATAAATAATGATATGAAGAGCATAGGTCTGACCGTTTCCAGTATAGATATTTCTTACAGTTGCTGAAACGGAATGAAACCATTCTGCAACACCATTCCAGAAATTCGTAACCTGCTGTTTTACCAGGAAGCCTAATGCTTTCTGGTAATGACTAAAAAAGTTATAGGCGAAATGAGTTGTTTCTGGTCTATCTGGACGTTCAGCAGCATATACGATATTGAACTGCTCAACCTTTTGCACCATATTAACCCGTACAAGCAGCCAGATAAGGGGAACCATAAATACTCCCATAGTGACCATCATAACTGCATTACCATTCCAGTAACCCAAGGTTGATATCACTTTATAACCTTCCCAGTTGATCGAAGATACAAACTGAGTATCCACTGCTGCCATTATAGGTTTCAAAATCAGATTTGGGAATGTGGATACTGCCATGATAGCTCCAATAAATATTACCTGAGGAATCAGATACCACAGTGAAGCTTCTTTTATTTCTCTATACTTTGCCTTTAATTGACCAAGGAATATGGTGTGAATAAGCCTGAATAGATAAAGGAAAGCCACAGCACCAGCAAAGAATGAAAGTCCTGCCTGTAAATACCAGCCTTTTTCTAAAAGAGCAGTATAAAGCAGCCATTTTCCACCAAAACCGGATAAGGGAGGTACACCAGATACAGCGATAATTGCAATCAATACTGTGATGAATGTCATGGGCATCTTTTTGATCAGTCCACCCATTTCATACATTTTTGTGGTTCCAACCCTTGAAATCAATCCAGCTACTGCCAGAAAAAGCATCCCTTTAAAGAATAGATGCGTTACTGACATATAAAGAGCAGTTGTCCAGCCAAGATGTGAAAGCAGGGATACTGAAAGTATCATATATCCAAGCTGACTCATGGAAGAATAAGCCAGAAGGTATTTGATATCCTCCTGAAATACTGCCATCAATGCACCAAAAAATGCC
>JAVCCT010000330.1 GCA_030765325.1 Candidatus Stygibacter frigidus
AGGTCAAAAGAGAAATTGTATCATGCTGCTGCTCAATTTGCTCCTGAGTCTTACTCAATATTTTTGCCCGTTCTCTGAATATGATGTCTCTTTTCTTTTCCATATTTTTTATCTCTTGGTTTTTTCCAGTATTTCTTCCAGCATATCCGCTGCTGTGAGTTCTTCTAATTCATTTATAATTTCATCTTTATCTCTTTTTCTCAGGAGTTCCTCTGCTTTGTTAAAATTCTTTGCAGCCAGAATATGATCCCTTCTGATTTCAGACAATTTGCCCATTAGATATATAGATAGCAGGTGATCTGGCTCTATTTCCAGGATGTTTTCCAAAATATTTTTGACCAGATTGTAATTTTTATTCTTTAAGTTTATCAAAGCCAGATAATAGCAAATGCCGGGACTACACTGATCTGAAATGATTATCCTCTGACATGCTTCCTCAGCTTTTTCTGTCTCGCCCTGCTTCATATAAGTCTTGATCAGTAATTCCTGATATTCCTCAGGTATTTTCTCTATTTCATGATATTTACTCAATAATAAACTCTCTAATCTGAGATAAAGTCCTTCCTGATACAAAAAGTCCAGTCTTTCGTGCTCCGTTACAGGATTTTCATCCGCCTGACTGTTTTCCGGCAATTCACTCTCATTTTCTGCTAAAATTTCCGGTGTAACTGATAAATTCTTTGTGTTTACGCTTTTAATAAAGAAAGTGCGACCCCCAAAGGTTCTTCTAATGAATCGCTCGCAGATATTTAAACTCACTTCTACCGGACTTAAGATCAAAACCCCTTCATCTTTCAAGGAATTATAAAATCCTTTTGTCACTTTGCTGATTAATTCTTTGGAAAAATATATCAGCACATTACGGCAGAAGATTATATCCAGATCCTGCATCACATAAGGATCACTTGCCAGATTATGATTCTTGAATTCCACCATTTCATTCAGGCAAGCACATATTTGATATTTATTATCATCCACTTCTTCCACATATTTCATGAACCAACTCGGGGTTTTTCTGAATGACCACTTGGAATATATCCCTTTTCTGGCTTTCTCCAGTACAGCAGGATTAATATCTGTCCCAATTATCTTTATTTCCCAGTGCTCATGATCTGGCAGCATCTCACGTATCATTCCAGCCAGTGAATAAACTTCCTCACCAGATGAACATCCAGCACTCCAGATTGATAATCGCTTTTCTCCAGGACGATTTTTATAAATATAGTGTTTTAGATATTCTTCTTTTAAAAAATCAAATGCTTCATTTTCTCGTAAAAAATAGGTCTCTCCAATTGTTACGCATGATGCCAATATCTCCAGATCATGACGATTAGAAGGCTTTTCCAGCAATGATATGATATAGCTTAGCGTTGAGGGATAGCCTGTTTTTTTGGCAGCATCTCCGATTTTTCGGCTAAGTTCACCCTCACGCAGGTCAGAATAATGCAAGCCCAGTCGCTCTTGGAGTAATTCCTTTATACTGCTTAAATAGGGTTCTTTGATCAATTCTGCCATATTAACTCCTGAAACGCGTATTTCATTGCTTTTCCTGCTCAAGATATTTATGGAGTTTCTTTAGCTCTCTTTCGCTGATAAATTTTTCCAGATCGCTCAATAATACCAGATTGTCTTCAAATTTAAAAACCCCTTTCACATATTCCAATCCCAGATATAAGCGCTGAGCATCCTCTATCTCTTCTGCCTTTTTTTCTATCACGCCCTCTACTGATTCTGCCCAGATTGCAAGCCTTCGCTTATTTGTGCTGGCTATTATCAACAGATCAGTAATCTTATCTTCTCGTTCCTTGAGCCGGAATATCTTGCGAATATCTACTACAGCCAGTAATTCTCCATGGTAGTTAAGCACTCCTTTCACAAATTCCGCCCCAATGTTAACTTCCTCTAAGGCTGCTGCTTTCTCGATCCGTTCCACCTCAGTCAAACTCAATCCAAACCGATGTTCGCCTTCCCGGAATACAAGATAACTTTCTGATTTAGCCATCTATTTCTCCCTGTTTATATCTTTTGGCAATTTGTCCTGATTGCATACTGGTGTAAACTTATTTTTATTTTTTCTCAATTTCATATCACTAAATAACATATCACATCATGGATTATAGCCCAAACAACAAAGCACGTACTCACATTAAAATGTCACTACGTGCTTTGTTGTTATTCCGCCAGGCACTATATGTGCTAAATTACTATTAATTATAGGTCTTATAGGGTATATAAAACTTATACCGTGATAGTTAGCCGTTATCTCGCAGGATCACTCCCTCTGCCATCACGAGTTTGGGATAGGCTGACAGATCAAGAGGATTTTTATCCCAGACTATCAGGCTGGCATATTTACCAGCTTCCACTGTGCCCAGCACATCATCAATTCCCAGTATCCTGGCATTCTGATAAGTGATCAGTCCGATAGCCAGCTCAGGACTCATTCCCTGGATCAGAAAGAATTTCAGCGAGTCACGTAGTGAATAGGTATGGATAACCGGATGATCAGTCATCAGACCAAACTGAGCCTTAGATTCCATCAGCAAACCGGTATTCTGATAATATGCATGCTTCAACTCCACTTTATAGCCTACAGCTCCGATTGGTCCAAATACAACCGGAATATCGTTTTCTGCCAGCAGGTCATAGATTTCCTGATGCCACACATCCAAAGTGTGATCAGCAGTCACCTTGATGCCATATTTATTTTTAAGATGGATCAGATATAATACATCATCTTCTTTGTGAACATGCACTTTTACGGTTGGTTCGCCGCTCATTATGTCCAATAAGGCAATTTCTTCCGGAGTAAATGCCAGCTCCATCTCCCGCAGCACCAGACCAAGTTCTTCCTCATATTCTGCTTTATCAAGCTCATTCTTTTTCAGCTTTTTATCCAGATCAAGCAGTTTTTTATTTTTAATAACTTCTGCTTTATCACGCTTTATCAGCAGTTCATCAAGTTTATTTTCCAAAAGAGCATAAGCACCCATCCGGGTATTATTTCTGGTTCCTTTCCAGTCCGTAGTAGAGCGCGGATTAAATCCCAGCGCCATCTTGTAGCCATAAGTTTTCAGCAATGCCCCACCCACATTATCAGCAAAATTCCTGATGATCTGAGCCTTGCCACCGATCAGATTCCCACTGCCCGGTACCAGGCAGCTATATAGCACGCCAAAATCCACAGCATCCTGAAATGCCCTATCATCATAATAAATACTGTTCAAAGGATCAGATAAAGGCATTATCTGATCAATATGATCATTAAGCTCCGCTTCCTGCCACGGCTCACCTTCCCTGTCCATGCCAATATGTGAATGGGCATCAATGATCGCTGGTGTAACTATCCCTTCCGCATCATATTCCTTTTTCTCTTTATCTACGCTAATGATCTTATTATCTTCAATCGTAATGTAAACATCTTTTAATAGCTTCTTCCCATCATAAAGCTCTTTTGCATGAACGATAAATTTTTCCATTATTCACCCCTTTTCCTAATATATTTGTCTATATACTCATAACAAAATGTATTTATGTCAACTTAAATTTAGTATTAAGGGAGATTTAGTTTACATTTATCCAGAAATTTACTTAATTAATGTCATCTTCCCTGAGCTTTTTTCATTCTCATCCTGAATTAATCGGTACAGGTATATTCCACTGCCTACGTGTTTCTGCTTTTCGTTTGTTCCATCCCAGAAGCTGATCTCTCTTTCAAGATCCAAAGTTCTCAGTTTTTGACCTTTTATGTTAAATATCTCAATTGTCCCTGTTTCACGAAAACCTGGTTCCTGAACTTTGAACCATGTACCTTCCTTGAAAGGGTTGGGATAATTATTAATTATTACTGGTGAAATCACTTCATTATCGTCCTCACCCAGCACTGTTAAGTCTATTTTCTGAGCATAAATACTTTTATGAGAAGAACTAAACCCTACATTCCGGGAATCTTCCCATAGTACAATATTTTTCCCTGGTTCAGAAGTGTTCACATCCAAAAGCCCCTGTCCAGCATACTCATCACAAATTAATAGTCCTTCTGCCGGAATCCCTTCAATCGGACTACTGTCAGGATAGTATCCTTTCAAAAATACCTTCTTCCCACTTGTCCAGTCAAATGAAAGTGATGAATATATGATAATTTTATCATCCCGCATCAGCATTTTAGTTCCAAGTGCATCTCCGTTTTCTAACCACATCACACTGTCATTCCAGAGCATCTCACCTTCATAATCATATCTTTCCAAAAGCCTTTGGTAGCTCCAATCTCCACTTCGCTCCAGATAAAAGCAATCATCATAAAGACATATAGAGGGATAAGCATCTATCTCCAGGATATGCCTGCCTTCATTTCCCCACAAATATTCTCCCTGATCTGAAAATAAATATCCATAATAATTATATATGCCCAGATTGGTAGATTCACCTATAATTATGATACCTGAGCCTGTATTACGGACGTGTAATCCATTTAAATTAT